>JAFQKZ010000149.1 GCA_017414725.1 Clostridia bacterium | reverse complement strand
ATAGAACCAATTTTCTTGATTTTTTCGATTTTTGTCATGAAAATACCCCTCCGTAATACTTTAAAAATAATAGAAATCGCTTGGCGTTTTTTACCTCCTTGCAAAAATAAAAAAATATCAAAATTTGTGAAATTTATTATAAAACTCTATCACAGAAAAAAAATATCGTCAAATATTTTTTGGTATCACGGAGAGACCCAAAAAAAATGAAACAGATTGATTAAAGCAAAAAAGAAGGGAAAAGATAATATTTAAGTTGTTTAAAACGAAGTTTTACTAATTTCAAAAAAATATTATACTATCTATTTAAAATGCAGATTATATCTGATCGTACAGGTCGAACTAACGCAAAAAACAAGCTACTATCTAAACAAACTTTAACAACGACTTGAAATAAACATTATGTTCAATAGAACATTTTTGTAACAATCATATAACACTAAATTGGTCCGCTCGGAGGGACTCGAACCCCCGACCTTCAGAATCGGAATCTGCTGCGATATCCAGCTTCGCCACGAGCGGATTTAACACAATAATTATAATTCGAGCGTATGATTTTGTCAATTTCAAATTTCTGGTTATTTTATATACTTAAAAATATTAAAAAACAATTTATTTTCCGAAAATCTTGTTTCTCAAATTATTAATCTCAGATTTTATTATACTTGTAAGCTCGTAATTTTTGTAAAAAAAATTTGTATTTAATATTTGACTCAGGACGTCTCCTTCACGAATTTCATGTATATTATATACAAAAATATCACAGAAATTTAATATTATTTCATTTGAATTTATGTTTTCGCAAATAACAGTATTATTTTCGTGATTTAGCCTGTCTACAAACAAATTATTTATATATTTATTTTTGTGTAAAAATTTCAATATTTTCACCGTCAGTAGAGAATATGATATTTCCGTGTAGGTCAGTACGATAAATTTCCTCAGAAATTTTTTTCAGTCTTTTTACAATATCAGGCTTCGGCAAATCACTCTTGTTCGGAGCAACAGATATCACGCAATATTTTGGTGCAACTTTTTCGATAAATTTTTTAGTACTCGAAGTTCTGCTACCGTGATGTGCGACTTTCAGAACATCAGATTTTATATCGTAATTTTTATTTAAAATTTGAGATTCTTCGGTTTTTTCGGCGTCGCCTGTAAATAAAAAACTAATATTTTTGTAACTTAATTTTAAGACTATTGAATTGTTATTTAAGTTTTCGCTGTGAGACACCGGACTAAAAATTTCCAGATACAAATCTCCAAGAATATAATTTTTACCATGAGTTACGATTTCAGAATTTATTTTTCTCTTTTGTAATTCACGCAAAATATTTTGATAAGTCATAGTCGTCGGAACAAGATTCTCAGGAATATCCGGCTCTATAAACTTACCGACTTTGAACTCACGAAGTATCTCCGGCATTTGGCCAATGTGATCACGATGCGGGTGAGAAATTATTACAAGATCGAGTTTCTTGACACCTTGCTTTTTCAAATACTCTGTTACCGTACTGAACGGCTCTTTATCTCCGGCATCTATTAAAATATTATGATTTTTATGATTAATATAAATACAGTCTGCTTTGCCAACGTCCAAAAAATGTACGTTTAGATCATATGGCAGACTATTATTTGTAATAACACCTGTGATTTGAATTTTGCTAAAAAAATTGTACCAATCAAAATTAAATAAATTTAAAACACATGTTAAAAATATAGAAAATATAACTGCAGAGTAAATTATAATTTTTTGGGTGTTATTTAATTTTTTCATAATATTATATTATTTATGTTAATCTTGGTTTAAATTTAATTCCAGAAATTGCTGATAATTTATTAAAACTTGACGCGGTTTGGAACCCTCGTGTGGACCTACGATGCCCATTTGTTCCATCTCGTCAATTAATCTACCTGCACGGGCATAACCCAATCTAAGTCTTCTTTGCAGCAAAGACGTCGAGGCTTGTCCGGCTTCAATTACGCATTTTACAGCTTCTTTCATAACAGGATCCATAGTATTTGAATTTTTATTACTGTCATCTGAATTATTATTTGATCTGGTTCGTACGGTATTTTTTTCAATTTCCCTAGAAATATTATCATCGTAATCTGATTCTTGTGAAGTTTTCACAAAAGTTATCACTTTTTCGATTTCTCTGTCTGTAACAAAACAGCCCTGAACTCGCAACGGTTTTGTAGATCCCGCAGGCGCAAAGAGCATATCTCCGCGACCTAATAATTTCTCGGCTCCACTCATGTCCAAAATTGTTCTGGAGTCTATTTGAGATGACACAGATAAAGCAATTCGACTGGGAATATTCGCTTTGATAATTCCCGTGATAACATCTACAGACGGTCTTTGGGTCGCGATTACTAAGTACATTCCGGCAGCGCGTGCCATTTGTGCGAGCCTACAAATATAATCTTCGACTTCAGTGGGAGCGGCCATCATTAAATCCGAAAGCTCATCGATTACTATTACTATTTGAGGCATTTTCTCTAATTTTTCGTCTTTTTGGTCTGACTCTATTAAATTATTATTAATTTTCTGTTCTATAACTTGATTGTACGAGCTCAAATCACGCACGTTGTTTTCTGCGAATTTCTGATATCTTTTGAGCATTTCGTTGACAGCCCAGCCCAATGCTCCGGCAGCTTTTTTTGCGTCTGTAACGACTGGAACCAACAAATGGGGAATACCATTGTATATTCCAAGCTCAACGACTTTCGGGTCGATCATTAATAATTTCACTTCGCTGGGCTTTGCGTTATACAATAAACTGATGATAAACGAGTTTATACACACGGATTTTCCCGAGCCTGTTGAGCCGGCGATTAACAAGTGAGGCATTTTCGCGAGATCTGCTACGACGACTTCGCCCGAAATATCGCGCCCGAGCACGACTGTCAACTTACTTTTTGAACTTCTAAATTCGTCTGAAGCAATTAATTCGCGCATATTTACAATACTTATGACTTTGTTTGGGATTTCAATTCCAACAGCAGATTTTCCGGGGATGGGTGCTTCGATGCGAACTCCGGCGGCTGCCAAGCTCAACGCTATGTCATCGCTCAAAGTCGTGATTTTGCTTATTTTCACGCCCGCTGCAGGCTGTAACTCATATCTCGTAACAGCCGGGCCACGACTGATATCTATAATTTTTGTCTGTACGTTAAAGCTTTTGAGCGTTTCGACCAAAATCGTACCGTTATTATTTAATTCCGAGCTAATATCAGTATTGTCAGGTATCACAGACTCGTTCAATAAATCTATTGGAGGAAACTCATAATTGCTATCTGAGCTCTTGCTCAAAGACATGTTCAGTTCATTTTCTTGCATTTCAAGCTCAGCTTGCATTAATTCTTTTTCTTCTTGTTTTTTAGATTTCGAACTATTTTTGTTTATTTTAGATAAAAATTTCTCTGTGACTTTAGCGATATCTTCTGTATCTGTGTTATTAGTACTAATATTATTATTAATTTCCTGAATATTATTATTATTTTCTGACTCTTTAATTTTTTTAATATTTATATTTTTAATTTTATTTTGAGCAGATTTGATTGGTTTAAAAATCGTGTTAAGAACTTGTATTAAACTTGTACGCGTAATAATCATGAGTCCGATAAAAATTATTATTATACTCACTATGCGTGCGCCTGTCAGACCACATATCCAGACTAATAATCCACCTGCTAAACTACCAATCAGCCCACAGTTCGCACTAAATTTCGAGTTTTTGTAATCATTTATTATGTATTTTAACCAATTATTATTATTAATTACTACTAATTTATTTGAAAAAATATAAAACAGTGAGCACACAAAAACTAATAATACACTCAAAATTACGACATTTAATTCAAGTCGTTCGGTTTTCTGTGTAGCAATTTTTACTGAAATATATCCCAAAATCACCGATAACATAATTGCCGGCATACCAAATATATTTAATATTAAATTATGCATCCAGAGCCAGAAATTTTCTCCGGGGATTATAACAAGAAAAAATACTAGCAAACTCAAGCTAAACAATAATATAGCTTGTACCGAACTATCGATTGCGAATTTCTGCGTATTTTTTGATTTCTTTTTCAATATTCCTGCTCCCATTATTTTTATAATTTAT
>JAFQKZ010000148.1 GCA_017414725.1 Clostridia bacterium | reverse complement strand
TTTATTTGGAAGAATTAATTTTGTTAGATGAGTTAAATGAGTTTGGTGTGAGTGTAGTAACTAAAAAGTACATAATAAGTGAAGGAATAAGGTATTTTGTCGGTGATCCACACAGAGTAGCTTATGTTAATAGCACGAGTGGTAGAGCTGATATTTCAAGAGAGTTGTCAGAACCTTACTTATCAGCGGTCATGAACATTTGGGGTGACACTCCACTTGTACCCGAACCCGAAATAGATAACCACGAATAATAAGCCTAAAAAGGCTTTTTTATTTTGTCTGGAACACGGCAAAAAATTTAAATTTTTAAACGAATACTAAGGAGGAAAAATTTATGGAAATAAAAGGAATAGACGTCAGCAAATGGCAAGGAAACATTAATTGGAACGAGGTAAAAAAAGATGGTACAGAATTTGCGATAATTCGTGAAGGTTGGGGCAAAAAATCGCCTACGCAAATTGATAAAAAATTTAAAGAAAATTACGAAGGTGCGAAAGCTGTGGGGCTTCCTGTAAGCTGTTACCACTACTCTTATGCCGATTCAACAGATGATGCAAAACGTGAAGCTGAATTTTGCTTGGAAAATATTAGAGGGATGCAATTTGAGTATCCTGTTTGTTTTGACATAGAAGATAGGACTATGTTATCACTTAGCAATCGTCAAAGAACAGACATAGTTAAAGCATTTTGTTCGGAAATTGAAAATGCAGGATATTATGCTATGTTTTACTGCAGCTTAAACTGGTTAAATAACTATCTATTCAAAGATGAGTTAATCGAGAAATATGATTTATGGTTAGCCCAATGGAGTGTTGGTTCGCCTTCTGTATCTTGCGGAATTTGGCAGAAATCCGATAAGGGAGTTATTAGCGGTATCAGCGGAAATGTTGACCTTGATATTGCTTACAAAAACTATCCGGAAATTATCAAAAATAAAGGTTTAAATGGGTTTAGCAAATCATCAAGTAGTTCATCAAATCCGAGCTATTTCACTTACACAGTTAAAAAAGGCGATACTCTTTGGGCAATTTCCGAAAGGTATCTTGGAAGTGGTTCAAAGTATAAAGAAATCAAGAGCTTAAATGCTCTAAATTCCGATACGATTTATCCGAATCAGATACTTAAAATACCAAAGTAAAGGAGATTTATTTATGAATAAAGAAATTTCTAAAATGCTCATGATTTGTATGATTCTTGAAGGCATCATTACATATATAAACAATTTTTTCGTTTCGGGGGAACCACACTATCAAATGGTGCTTAGCTTGATTTTTGGAATATTTATAGCTGTTGCTTACAAAATAGACTTACTAAAACTTGTAAATATCGAAAGCGAAATACCTTATGTAGGTTCTGTTTTAACAGGAATTATTTTCTCCAGAGGTAGTAATTACCTTTATGATTTTATGAGTAAGATAGTTCAAATAAATTAATAAAAAAATAAGAGGCGGAGTTCAACCGCCTCTAACTATTTGGTTTTTTATGTTTTTGTTTGTACATTAAATACTCCAAATAATTTATAAATTCTTTCTTTAAGTCTGGAGATAACTTTTTGTAGTCATTCAAAGCAGAAAAAATCTCATCATAGGTTTTATCATCAGATAGACCAAATAAATAATCTGCACTTATACCGAAAAAATCAAAGATTTTTTGAAAACTTTTTTCATCTCTAAAGATTTGATTGTTACATTCGTAATTACTGATTTGTCTACCAGATACTCCTAAGACTTTACCAAGTTGTTCTTGAGTCATATGCTTTTCTTCTCTAAGTTCTTTTAATATTTCTCCAACGCTCATTTCTATAACCCCCTCTTTTAATAAGGGTAAAATATTATTTCTATTTTTACTGTATATGGAATTATAATTACCAAACAGCATTGATTTAGAATTATTATTTCTTTATAATTGTTACTAAGAATTAATATTTCCAAAGGAGGATATGAATATGAAGATTTGCACATTTGCAGGTCATGCAGATATTTTCGGAGAAAATCAACTTAAGAAGAAATTGAAAAATGAAATTATAAACTTAATTGAAAATGAAAATGTAGATACTTTTTATTGTGGAGGGAAAGGCGATTTTGATAGGTTTTGTGCCGAATGCGTAAATGAGCTAAAAAATCACTATCCTTTTATAGAATCGTATATGATTTTTTCATATATTCCCGGAAAGAAAAGCGAATCTGGAATAGACCCATATGAAGATTTCAACGGAACAATTTATCCTGATGGTTTAGAATTTGTCCCGCAAAAACTTGCCATTATAAAAAGGAACGAGTGGATGGTCGATAATTCTTCGTTTTTGATTGCATACATAGATCACGAATGGGGCGGAGCTTATAAAACCTTTAAATATGCCAAGCGAAAAAAACACATAAAAGTTATTAATATTGCAAATTAGTATAATTTTTTAAAATTATAGAACCTTGCTAATAAAAGCAAGGTTTATTTTTATTTGAAAAAGTTTTTACATTTTAGTCCTAATTAAAAGTCTATACTTTAAAAATTTACAAATTACGATAAAACTTAACTAAAAATACCATACATACTACGACAAAGATTACTGGTAGTAATCTTCTAAAATTAAACTGAGTAGCTTAAAACTCATCAAAAAAACAAGTTGGCTACCAATTTACATCAAAAAAATAATCAAAGAAAGTGCGTAACCTATGGGAAATTTAGGTATTAACCACTTATCAAAGGAGTTTTAGAGAAAATATGTCTTAATAAAGAGTGCTTTGCAATAAGAGAATTACAACTTAATACATAGATACTTTGCAAATTAGTTTTTTATGCAGAGCATTTTAATACCTAATATTTTGGGAGCAGAGTTTTGCACTTCCTGTGCATTACTCTACTCTTTTTTAGGTTATAAAAAAGGGCAGCATGATTAAACGATGGTTTCTCTACTTTGCGAGATATCCCTAAAAAGACCGAATTATCAGGAAAGTTTGGAATAATTCGGAGGGAACATTCATGGGAAATCATAATAATGACATAGAAAATGAAACAGCATACTTTTATGCGGTAGTAAAAAATATGGATTTAAAGGATAGTATTAGGCAGTCGAAAATAGATAAACACGAAATTTCACTTGCAGAAGTTGTCTGCGATTACTTTTCAGATATACCCAATATGGACAATCAATTATCTGAAAAAAATTCGATTGAATGGATTGAGCTTATGGAAAATGATGATTTGCGAGATGCTACTTGTAAACTAAGTCCAGACGAAAAGATATTGCTTCATTACGTGTTTTATGAAGGAAAAACACAAAGTGAAATAGCAGAAATTTACAGTATTAAACATCAAACCATAAGTTACAGATTAAACAAAATCATTCACAAACTAAAAAAACATATATTCAAAAAGTAGATTCTTAAAAATTCTTTTGCAAAAAATACCCCTAAAACACTCTTTAATAAGTAGAGGGATAAATTACATAATTTACCATTCTAAAAGTACATTGACAATTGAATATCAAATGTCTTAATTACATTAGCTGTTATTTTAGCAGTTTATAGAAATACGCCAAGACCTTATTTAAAGTGAGCGATAAATATTTCTATATGAAATTGGTTGGTTACCAATTTGCCATGACAATAACAGCCTATAATGATACTTCTGCATAGTCGAGATTAAGTTCCAGAATGTAGCCTGGTTCGAGAGATAACCGGGTGGTGAAATTCCAATGTTGCCGAAAGCCATCGGCAGATTAAGATATTAAAAATTACCCCCTATAAATGTAAATATATGAAGCTTATGGCTATTAAATACCTAAAGATTGGAGAATTTATAAAATGGCAGATAACAATAATGATGAAACTATACTTTTCCCGAAAGAAGCAACATATAAAATCGGTAAAACGATTTGCATTGTAACTTCTCATTACGACAATGCCTCCGATTCTTTACCACAAAAAATAAAAAAATTGTTAAAGACGGAGGTTCGTAACATACTTTGTAAAAATTTGTAGAATCGGGAGTCCGAAAGGCGATATAATTATAAATGTAAATATTCTACTGGCTGCTAACGTTTATATACGCCTTCAAAAAGAAAGGAAGTTTATATAAATGAAACAGTCAAAAAGAAATGATTTATTAGATTTATCTGATGAGGAGATTACAGCACTTTATTTAAGGCTTTCTCGTGATGATGAAAAAGAAGGTGAAAGTAACAGTATTTCAAATCAGCGAAAATTACTTACAGATTTCGCAAAAAAGAACGGTTTCAGAAATATTAAAGTTTTTATTGATGACGGAGTGTCGGGAGCAACTTTTAATAGAAACGGATTCAAGGAACTTTTAGAGTTAATCGAAAATGAAATGGTTTCTACCTTAATAGTAAAAGATATGTCAAGACTCGGAAGAAACCATATAGAAGTTGGAAAATTAACAGACTATGTTTTCCCCACACATAATGTAAGGTTTATTGCAGTAAATGATGGTGTTGACAGTTTAAAAGGCGAAGATGATTTTACACCATTTCGAAATATTATGAATGAATGGTACTGTAAAGATATGAGCCGTAAAATGAAATGCACCTTACATTTAAAAAGTAAACAAGGGTACGCAATTGGGTGTCCTCCATACGGATATATGTATGCGGAAGATAGAAAAAAGTGGATAATTGATGACGAAGCTGCCGAAGTTGTAAAACGTATCTTCTCGATGAGGCTTCAAGGCGATAGTGTAAATAAAATTGCAGAAGTTTTGAAAAGAGATAAAATTCTTATCCCATCAATGTATGCCGACAGAAAAGGACTTAGAAAAGCAGCCAAAAAAGTTCCTTTAGGAGAATATATATGGCATCATAGAACCATAACGAAGATTTTGCAGAATCCTGCGTATGTGGGGGATGTGATAAATTTTAAAACTTATAGCAAATCTTTTAAATTAAAAGCACGCCTTGAAAATTCTAAAGAAAATTGGGAAGTACATAAAAACGCTCATGAAAACATTATTGATAGAAACGATTTTGAAAAAGTGCAGACAACTTTTGGCGATACAAAATATCGCAAACCAAAACATATAGAAAAAAATATGTTTGCCGGATTTCTAAAGTGTTCTGACTGCGGAGCAAACCTAAACTATAAATTTACACATGATAACCCTGATAATCACTATTTTTCATGTAAGAACAATAGAGTAGGTAATGGACTTTGCAAAACGACACATCATATACGTGTTGATATGATAACTCAAGTTGTGAAAAACAATATAGCTGAAATCGTAAGGTTCGCAAATAGTTTTGAAGATGAATTTGTAAAATTAGTTGTTGATGAGAACTATAAGTTAACTTGTGAAAGGCAAAAACGGAACCAAGAAATACTTCAAAAATTACTTTCCAGAGAAAAAGAAATTGATACTTTGATTGAAAGCTTGTTTGAAGAAAAAGTTTTAGGGAATCTTACAGATGAGAGGTTCAAAAAGCTAACGTATAAATATGAAGAAGAACAACTTGAACTCAAAGAGAAAATAAAAAATATTAAAAAAGTAGTTTTGGAAGATAAAAAACATGAACTGGATGTAAATGGGTTCCTAGACATTGTCAAGAAGTATTCTCAAATAGAGAATTTGACTGTCGATATTTTAAATGAGTTTATAGACAAAATTATAGTTCACCATCGAGAAAACATCAGAGGAGAAACAACTCAAAAAATTGAGATTTTCTACAAAATGATAGGAAACATAAAAGTTCCAAGACTTTCTCGAAAAGAAGAAACGCAACTTATAAAATATTTTGGCAGAGCGACAAAAGAAAAAGTTGCAATTGCAGTTTAGGAGGAATTTAAAATGGAGAAAAAAATATGTGGCTATTGTAGAACAGCACAAGAAAACTTCGATGATATTAATTTACAAATTGAAACTTTAAAAAATTTTGCGAATAAAAACGGATTTACTAACTTAGTAATTTTCGCAGACAACGGAGCTTCAGGAATGAATTCAGATAGGAAAGAATTCCAGAAACTATTAAATCTCATCAAGTCAGATAAAGTGTCTACTCTTATAGTAAAAGATATTTCAAGATTAGGTCGGAATTATGTGGATGTCGGGAATTTAATCAATGTAATTCTGCCAAAACATAATGTTAGATTGATTTCAGTAGATGGAAGTATTGATAGCAAAAAAAGTACAGACAAATTTTTGCAGCTACAAAAAATAATAAGCAAATTGTATGAGGAAAATAAATCAATGCAAAAAAATAAGTTGCTCGCTAAACGAATTTAGCTTACAACTTAAAAAATTTAATGGAGATGCCATGAAAGAATTTCATGCCCCTTATGGCACTCCGTAGTGGTCGAGGTGACAGGACTTGAACCTGCGGCATCTTGGTCCCAAACCAAGCACTCTACCAAACTGAGCTACACCTCGAACATACACATGATATTATAATTAAAAATACATGTCAAGCGAATAATATTATTTATTGTTTAAATTTTAATTAAGATATAAAAATTATATTGAATTTTCTTTAATTTCTTTCAGAGGGCCTTGCACAAAATCACGCTCATGCATATGTGGGTGAGGCAAAGTCAAATATTCGCTGTTTCTGACTTCATTTTCGTAGGTTAAAATATCTATGTCAAGTGTTCGAGGAGACCATTTATATTCTCGAGTCCTGTTATGTGCGGACTCTATGCCTAAACACATACCCATCAGCATTTCTGGACTATAACTTGTCTGGATTTCAACGCAACAATTTATGTACTTGTTATATTTATTTATATCTTGATTATTGGTATTTGATATTAATGGTTCTGTTTCGTGGAATTTAGATACTTTCAAAATTTCCGTATCGGGTAATCTTTTTATAGATTCTATAGCGCTATTTAAATAATTTACTCTATCCCCGATATTACTTCCCAGAGCTAAAACAGCACGTTTTTTTTGTTTATTAATATTATTATAACGTTTTATTTTTACAGCTGCATAATCAAGATTTTTTTTAATATCCGGCTTTTTTACTGTAATTTCAATTGATATTACGGATTTGAAATTTAAAAATATTTGATCAGATATACTCTCAGCAAGCTTTTCTATTAAATTATATTTGTTGTCTGTCACGGTTTTATTTATGACTTTTATAACATCTGAATAACTGATCGTATCTTGTATGTTATCAGTACTGAATCCGGGCAATTTATTAATATTTATAATTATGTTTATTACAAAATTTTGACCGTTTTGTTTTTCAAAATCATGTACTCCGTGATATGCAAATATTTTCAAATTTCTTATTATTATTTGATTTTCAGACAAATTTTATCACTCTAATTCATAATTTTATTTATTAATTTTACTAAAAAAACATGTTCTTCTATATCATGTACTCTTATTATATTAGAATTATTTAATATTGCAATTGTATTTGCGATTACAGTTCCAAGAATATTATAATAATTATTTTCTTGATTTTTATCAAAAGTTTCGCGTATAAATCTTTTTCTCGAAGCTCCTATTAAAATTGGCATGTTATTTATTTTTATTTTATTTAGATTTGTAATTATATTTTTATCTTGCTCGCGAGTTTCTGTAAACCCCAAGCCGGGATCCAAACACAAATACTCCTGCGAGATATTATAATTTTCACATATACGAATTTGGTCTTCAAAAAAATTTTTTATATTCTCACAAGTCTTATTTTTAATTTTGTTACAGACTAATATTAATCCTGATTTTGTTCTTGATATAATTTCAAACATATTATTATTGCTATTGATTTCAGGTACGTAATTAATTATGCTTGCACCGAGTTTTATGCTTGTTTCTGCAACTTCAGGATAAAACGTGTCTATTGAAATAGGAATACTTATATAATTTTGGAGTTTTGTCAAAACAGGATATAATCTTTCAAGTTCTTGTTCCGGGGAAATCAAACTATATCCGGGTCTTGTAGACTGTGCACCTATATCTATAATATCTGCACCTAGATTTTGGATTTCTATTGCTCTCTGCACAGCTTTGTCAGGATTATTATAATATAAATTTCCGTCAGAAAAAGAGTCCGGTGTAATATTTAAAATTCCCATGATTTGAGTTTTATTTTCGTAATTTATATTAAACTTACCGGCTTTAAACACAACAAAATATACTCCCGAATATAATTAAATTTACTTTTTAAAATCTCCCAAAGTTACTGTAGTTTTTGTTTTCGCACCCAAAGATTTCACACCTCTGATTGCCATACACATATGCTCAGCTTCTATAGTTACTTCTACAGCTTGCGGAGAAATTTTTGAATATATAAACTCTGCGATTTGATTGGTCAATCTTTCTTGCAATTGTAGTTTTTTAGAAAAATAATTTATTATTCTGGCAAATTTCGAGATACCCAAAATTTTATTATTTTTAGGTAAATATTTTATACTTACAGTTCCATAAAACGGTAACAGATGATGCTCACAAAACGAGCAAAAACTTATATTATTAATTTCTATAATATTATTTTCTGTACGTTTTTCTTCAAAAATTTTTACTAAATCTTGTTCAGAATATTTGTTGTCAAAAAGCTCCAAACACATATCTGAAATTCTCTGTGGAGTTTCTTTCAGCCCATCTCTGTCAGGATTTTCTCCCAATTCTTTTAATAACTCATATATTAATTCTTTGATTTTTTCGGTATTTATAATATTCACGACCTATTTATATTTATTTTTATATTTATTTTTATCTTGAATTTCTATAAGCTGTTTTGTTGTTATTTCCTGTAAATTATTCGAGCTTTTAGTAACTTTGATCATTAATAAATTTAATTTTTTATTTTCGACATATGATATGTTTTGTAATTGTTTATAAGATTCCAATCTTGAGTTTGCGCTTCTTAAACATCTCGAAATTAAAGAATCTGTATTTTTTAAAAACGTATTTTTAAGCGTAGTCAAGCTCATTCTATTTGCAGGCATTAAGTATAAATAATTTTCGTTGCTATTCAACGCTATTCTATATAATCTATCTGTTATTTTTCTTAAAGTATTAGAACCGAAATCTGAAACATGTATAGAATTTTTATAGTAATAATTATGTTTCATAGAATTACATTCCGGTAATTTGAAATTATATATCGAATCTTGCGGGATTTCTTTTGAATCAATAATCTGTCTTGATATTTTATGGTCCAATTCTTGGATTTTTTGGTCGCTTAAACAGAAATATGTGTATTCATTAAAAGCTTGATTCTTGTCATTGGTTACGTCTATGTGGTACCAATCGCCATCTATCTTTACTAAGTTCCACATATGTGCTTCTTCGCCTAAATATCCCGAAACTTGTCTTGTTTCAATCCCTACTTCTGTACATAAAATCTGAAAAGCTTTCGAAATCCCTTCGCATACCGCAGATCTGTCTATCAAGCATCCGTACGGTGTGAAAATCTTATAATAATCATTAAAACTTATGTTATAACTCGGTATAGACTTTACAACACCACTCGCTCCGTGTCGATTTAAACTATTGTGATCATACTGAGATTTAAACTGTAATTGTTCTCGAGCGTACTTACAATTTTTCACTATATAATCATGAATAAATTTTACTTTATCATAATCTGAAAGCCCGCGTGGCATTGACGATATGATTTCATTTGTTTTATCTTCCATTTTTTCTTTTGCGTATGCTAACTCTTTCTTAGAAAAAATAGAACTTAATCGTATTTTACTTGACTTGTCATCGTATATACGTTCATAAAAATTTGATATCCAAAATATCTTTGGATGGTCGTTTCGTATCGCATACAAAACTTTCTTAATTACGTCCAGAGTAACCCCACGTACAGGCATATATATATCATTTATATAATAACTGCCATTACGTGTTTTTGAATAAGACACGTTATCAGCATTTTCTATAACTTTTTTATATACCATCCGTTCCACATCTGTATCTAAACTCTCGTATCCGTTTGACACTTCAATATTTCTGATTTCATCATCTCTTGCAAGCTTAAGCTCTAACGAATCTTCTTCTATTTCTTGAGTCTGTATAATATTATTATTTTTTATATTTCCAAAATTATTATTAAAATTTAAAACAAACAATAATCCCGAAAATATTACTGTTCCAAGTGCTCCTAGCGCTAAAAAGCCACGTTTCTTACGCATATAAAATCACCTTCTTATATTTACAATTTAATCACCACTACTATTTAAATTATTATTATTTTTAATATTAAAAATTTTTCTGAAGTTTAATTTGTTAATTATCATTGCAACTGTGATGCCTATCAGAGTATCGCAAACACGCTGCACAACATAAGTGAAAGTACTACCGACATTGTCAGCCGATCTCGATAAGATAACTATTACAACTACGCATCCTATAGAAACAGATGCTTTACGATTTATAATATTACATAAATATACTACCAATAATATACAAACAGGTAATGCCAGTACGCGTGCCCACTCGTAATATGGCGTTATATAACACAGCTCTAAAAAAACGTATCCTACCATACCGCCAATCATAGTTCCGATTACTCTGTGTATAGCTGTGTGTTTAGTCTGTGCGAGCGTTTGTTCCATGCATATCACTGAAGCTATACATGCACAAAATATATCTTCATGTCTTAAAAACATTGATATCAATGCACACACGCATACAGCTATTGCGGTTTTAATACCCCTTTGCCCGAGTCTATAGCCCTTGTTTATCTGTAATATCTTATCCGTATCAAGTTCTTCCTTTCTTACCGAACGCTATTATACATATATTTTATAACTCAACTTATGATATTTTTTATAATTGCGTTCATTGTAAGACTATCACTTTTATCGGAAAAGTCAAG
>JAFQKZ010000147.1 GCA_017414725.1 Clostridia bacterium | reverse complement strand
CTCTTACTATTTTTATTCTATAAATATCTCAAAAATATGTCAAATAAATTTTCTAAAAAAATGTAACTTGGTTTGTTTCCGAAAAACATTCATCAAAATTTAACAATACTATCTATTGACTTTTTGTTAACTATAATTCATAATTAAATACAGTAAGAGTATAACTCGTGAAAGATGGTTTAGCTCTATCCTTCTGTGAACAGGAGGTGGATGCATATGATATTTGAGTTTACTATGACTGTATTGCTTTTAATACTTTTATATAAATTTCTAACATATAAAAAATAACTGTCTTTCTCTTTCAAATATTTAGACAGTTAAAACTTAATATTTGAAGAGCTTTACCATCTTTTAAATGGTTTTGCTCTTACTATTTTTATTCTATAAATATCTCAAAAATATGTCAAATAAATTTTTCTAAAAAAATGTAACTTGGTTTGTTTTTGGGATATTATCTAAAACACCGGCGTCGTCTAAAATTTCTATGACGGCTTTTGTTATTTTTGTACGAGATTGCAGATCGTCTATTGATATAAATTCGCCGTCGACGCGTGAGTCTACTATACACTGTGCTGCAGCTCCACCGAGCCCTCCCAATGAACAGAACGGCAGCCTTACTTTATTATCTTCGACTAAAAATTTGTACGCGTCAGATTTATATAAATTCACAGGTAATACTTCTACGCCTCGAGCTAACATTTCGTTGATAATTTGATAAGTCGAGAACGCCAGCTGATCTTTTGAACTGGCACTTTTGCCCTGATCTAAAATCTCTTTCATTTTGTTCTGGACAGCTTTTTTACCCCTAGTTGTAATTAACCCGTCAAAATCTTCTCCACGGACTGTAAAATACGCTGCGTAATATTCAGTCGGTCTGTAGACTTTATACCAGCCGAGTCTAAGCGTAGAAATCATATATGCTGCTGCGTGAGCTTTTGGAAACATATATTTTATTTTCATGCACGAAGATATATACCATTCTGGGATATTATGTTCACGCATTAGATCTAAATGTTCTTGTGTAAGTAATTTTGTAGCTTTTCCTTTGCGGACTATTTCCATGATATTAAACGCAGTCTTTGGATCGATGCCCTTGTGCATGAGATACACCATAATATTATCACGTGTTCCGATGACTTCTGAAATCGTACAAATATTATTTAAAATTAATTCATGGGCGTTGCCGTTCCAGACGTCTGTACCATGTGATAATCCGGAAATTTGTAATAAATCTGAAAAAGTTTTAGGTTTACATTCTATGAGCATTTGACGAACAAAACTTGTACCGACTTCCGGAAGAGAAAAAGTTCCTGTCTGTGAATCTATGTCTTCCGGAGATACTCCGAGAGCGTCTGTAGAAGTGAACAAAGACATAACTTTTTCGTCGTTCATTGGGACGTCTGTTACTTTTATACCTGTGTAGTCTTCTAAATATTTATAAATTGATGGGACATCGTGACCTAACTCGTCTAGTTTACAAATAGTATCGTGTATGGCATGAAAGTCAAAATGCGTAGTAATATTATCAGATTTCTGATCATTGGCAGGTCTTTGAACCGGACAAAAATCATAAATTTCTTTATTTTTTGGAACAACTACCATGCCCCCGGGGTGCTGACCTGTAGTTCTTTTTACGCCTGTGCAGCCCGTAGCAAGTCTCATGACTTCTGCTTTTTTTATGTTAATATTACGTTCTTCAGCATATTTTTTGGTAAATCCTATGCCTGTTTTTGTCGCGACTGTACCGATAGTACCGGCTTTAAACACGTTATCTTTGCCGAACAATTTTTCTGTATATCTATGAGCTTCGTTCTGATATTCACCTGAGAAATTCAAGTCTATATCCGGAGTTTTATCTCCGTCAAATCCCAAAAAAGTTTCAAACGGAATATCATGACCGTCTTGAGAGAATTTTTTACCGCATTTCGGACAATTTTTGGACGGCAAGTCAAACCCTGATCCGTAAGAGCCGTCTGTAATAAACTCAGAAATATGACAATCTGTACACAAATAATGCGGTGCAAGGGGATTTACTTCTGATATTCCCGATATAGTCGCTACAAAAGATGACCCGACTGAACCCCTAGAACCTACTAAATATCCGTGGGCTTCAGAATCTGCGACTAGTTTTTGAGCCGTCATGTATAACACTGAAAATCCGTGTTTTGTGATAGACCCGAGTTCTTTTTCCAGTCTTTTTTCGACTATCTCAGGTAACGGATCTCCGTATCTTTCTTTTGCACGTTTCATAGTAATTTCTATTAATTGTTCCTGTGCACCGGGGATATCCGGCGGGAAAACTCCACTGGGTATAGGCGACACGAAGTCTACTAAATCTGCTATTTTGTTTGGATTTTCGACTACTATTTCATATGCTTTTTGATTATCTAAATACGAAAATTCCTGTAGCATTTCGTTTGTAGTACGGAAATATAACGGAGCTTGATTGTCAGCATCTTCATATCCCTGTCCTGCCATAAGAACTTTTCTGTACTCTGATTCGTGCGGATCCATAAAATGAACGTCTCCGGTCGCGACAACAGGAATATTTAACTCTTCTCCTATGCTTATAATATTTCTATTATAATCTTTTAAAGTTTCTATAGAATTCACTTGATTATTGCGCAACATAAATTCGTTATTGCCCAACGGTTGGACTTCCAGATAATCATAAAATTTTGCGATTTCTAATAAATCTTCTTTTGATCTTCCGTTTATAATACTTCTGTATAATTCACCGGCTTCACATGCACTTCCGATAATTAATCCTTCGCGATGTTTAATTAACACGCTCTTTAAAATTCTGGGTTTTTTGTAATAATAATCAAGATGTGCGTACGAAATTAATTTATATAAATTTTTTAGTCCAATTTGATTTTTGACTAATATTACCATGTGATATGAAATATTTTTCTTCGAGTCTGTATCTGAAATTTGAGTATTAATTTGAGAAATATTATTAATATTCTGTGATTCTTGAGCCATGTTTAATAATTTTATAAAAATATACGCTAATGCTTTTGCGTCGTCACATGCCCTATGATGATTAAACTCCGGGATTCTCAAAAATTTCGCAATAGTATCTAATTTATAATTTTTAATACTCATAATCAAAGCTCTACTCAACTGAACTGTGTCAATATAAGTAAACTCAAAATTAATATTCAAATTATTTATACTGGATTTTATAAAAGAAACGTCAAAATTTGCGTTGTGAGCGACTAAAACCGGTTTTTCTCCGCAAAATTCTATAAACTTTTCTATCGCTTCACGTTCAGGAATACTATCTTTATTTATCATGTCCTGTGTTATGCCCGTGAGTTCCGTAATTCTCTCAGGAATCGGTCTCTCGGGGTTAACAAACACAGAAAACTTGTCCAGAATATTATTATTTTTTATTCTGTACGCACCTATTTCGATTATTTTATCTTGTTTGGCGTTTAATCCTGTAGTTTCCAAATCAAAACATATAAATTCTTGATCAAACTCACGAGTATAATCTCCGATTACTATCGGCAACATGTCATTTACAAAATAAGCTTCGACTCCATAAATAACTTTAAATTTTTCTGAGTCATTTGTGATATTTTTATTAATATTATTCACACAGTTCATAGCTTCGGGATAAGCCTGTGCGACACCGTGATCGGTAATTGCAATAGCTTTGTGTCCCCATTTGTGAGCACGTTCTATTAAACTCGATATATTATTAATCCCGTCCATAGAAGACATATTAGTATGTAAATGTAACTCTACTCTTTTATTATTATTATTTTTATTCTCATACTTGTCCATAATTTTATATTTCTGGACTATACTAATATTTTTTGGTTTTAAGACTATTTCTTTTTCGTACATATCTTCGGACAGTTCGCCCTGTACCAAAATAGAAACGCCTTCTTTAATTTTACTGATATAATTATTATTTTTATTTTCGATAATTTTAATAATTAACGAACCTGTATAGTCTGTAATATAACATGTAAAAATTACTTTTTTATTGTCTTTAGTATTTCTGGACTCGACAAAAAACACGTCGCCCCAGACAACAATATTTTTAGACTGTAAACTTGTTTCTCTTATTGAAATTATATTATTTGTATTAATTTTACTACCGGAAATTACCTGAGCAGACGGCAAATACACTCTGGGGGTCATGAAACTTTCGTCACGGACATCTATTTCCGGTATCTCTATATCCAATTTTTCTATATTATTATTATTTATATTATTATTAATTTCTACTCTGGGTATATTTATATTTTTAGTAATTTTTTCTTCCGGATCTATATTTAAATTTATATTTAAATTTTCTTTAGACTCAAAAATTATATTATATTTTTCGTGTGTTTGCTTATAAATTTTCTCAGATAAAAATCTATTTATATTTTTTTGTTCCAGAAAATCTTTACCGTTATTATTTAATATTATTTTAATATTATTATTATCAAATTCTATTTCGTAATTTTTAAAAATATTTTTTATAAGAACATGTTCACTTGACGCACTTTTAATAATATCAAGAATTTCTTCTTTAGTATTTTTAATAATATTATTATTTTTTTTAATATTTATTTTTATATTTTTCGAGATTAAATCACATAAATTTTTCTGGACTTGATTAATAATTTTTTCTGAGATATTTATATCTGAAACCAAATTTAATTCCAGTATATTTTTATTTTTATCTAAACTTAAACTTTCTATATTAGTATTTAATATAGAACTGTCTAAATTATTAATGCTTTCTAAATATTCTCCAAAAAACTCTTTAAAATTCAATTTATGTTCCTAATTATATTTATTTTTATATTTTACAATATCATATTTTTTATTTCTTGTATTAATTCAGAAACCAGATCTTGTTCCGGTATTTTTTTGATTACCTGACCATGCTTAAACAAAACGCCATATTTATTTCCGCCTGCTATTCCTACGTCAGCATCTTTTGCTTCTCCGGGACCGTTCACAACACAGCCCATTATCGCAACTTTTATATTCTTTTTAATATTTTTTGCTATTTCTTGACTTTCGAGTATCTCTTCAACTTGTTTTGTAATATTCATAATATCTATTTTGGTACGACCGCAAGTTGGGCAAGATACTATATTAATACTATTTCTGTACATGTTTAGAGATTTCAAAATATTTATTCCTGTATGAACTTCTTTTACAGGATCTTCTGTCAAGCTTACTCTAATAGTATCGCCGATTCCGTCTATAAGTAAACTTCCTATACCTATTGAAGATTTTATAACGCCCATTTTTTCCGTTCCGGCTTCTGTGACACCTATATGCAACGGATAATCACAAATCTCCGACATTTGTCTATATGCTTCAATCATCATAATTACATCTGAAGATTTTAAAGAAATTACTATATTATTAAAATCATATTTTTCAAGTAATTTAATATTATATAGTGCACTGTCGCACATTGCTTCAGGACAAATCTTACCATATTTCTCAAGAATATTTTTCTCGAGAGACCCCGAATTTACGCCAACTCTAATAGGTACGTTATAATTATTACACATATTTGCAATAGATTTTATGTACTTTTCTGTTTCTATGTTTCCCGGATTTATACGCACTTTGTCTGCGCCGGCGTACACACATTCAAGCACTAATTTATAATCAAAATGTATGTCAGCTACAACGGGAATTTTAATATTTTCTTTTAATTTATGTATTAATTTAATATTGTCATAGTCCGGCACGGAAACTCTGATTATATCGCATCCGGCAGACTCTAGTTCTTTAGCTTGATTTATATTTTCTTGTATATTATCTGACGGTTTGCTGAGCATAGACTGAACAGCAATAGGATTGTCACCGCCGATTTTTATTTTCCCAATTTTAACTTCGCGTGTTTTCTTGCGCATTTACATCTAACTCTTTCTGATTAATCTAATAATATCATTATAACCTGTTAGCAACATTAGTAATATTAATAAAACAAATCCTAAAGCATGTACCCAGCCTTCGTATTTTGCCGGAACTTTTTTTCTTGTTATTAACTCGAAAATCAAAAATACTAGTCTTCCGCCGTCTAAAGCCGGCAATGGTAATAAATTAAACACTCCGAGATTTATAGTAAGAGCCGCTATTGCAGAAACCAAGCTCATTAAACCTGTTATAAAACTCGTACTAAATCCCATTGATGCCACGGTTCCGAGGTTTGACACCATGCCTATAGTTCCGCCCAGGTTCTTAAACGGAAACCTTCCTGTGATTATACCTAAAAGACCTACCCACACAGTCTGAATATTCGAAATAGTTCTCAAAAAGCTCTGAGAAATCAAACTTCCAATATTTTTCTCGATAATTTCTACATTAAAATCTATATTTACATCTGTGTTATTATTTTCTGTTACTAAATCAAATTTAACGTCTTTTAAATTTACAACTTGATTATCTCTTTTTACTTTTATATCAAAACTTGTTTTTTTATCAGAAGTTAACGCAAAATCTATATCTCTGTATGCAAAAATTCTTGTCCCGTCTATAGATAAAATTTCATCCCCAATTTTAAGTCCGCCTTCATGATTAGAAACCGAATTTTGAGTAAATTCTGAAATTTTGTTTGACGGAAAATAACTCTGTTGCGTGTTCAAAACAAATACTAACATAAATCCCAGAATTAAATTTACGATAGCTCCCATAGAAACTATTATGATTTTCTTCCAAGTTTTTGCCTTGTGAAAAGCTCTCGGATCCGTACTTTCTTCGTCCTCTCCCTCCATAGCACAAAATCCGCCTATTGGAAAAGCACGCAAAGAATATAAAGTTTCGCCTTTTTGGAATTTTAATAATTTCGGTCCCATTCCAAGTGCGAATTCATTGACTTTTACTCCGCTTAATTTTGCCGAAATATAATGTCCCCATTCGTGAGCTAAAATAATTAAGTTTATTAACAATAGTGCAATTATCATGTAAACTATTTTCATTAAAACCACTCCTAAGAAAATTATGTACTCATCATAGATTCTATACTATTTATTTTTTTTGTCAAATATTTCAAAATATTAATAAATACTAAAATTGGAGTTTATTATCTGTGAAAGAAATAATTATTAATTCTAATGACAATAACAAACGCCTAGACTCGTTTATTAAAAAAATTTTATATAATATCCCCGATAATTTAATTTATAAATATATACGCAAAAAAAGAATTAAAGTTAATAACAAAAAATCCGTCCCGGACTACAGGCTTCAAACTAACGATATAATTTCTTTATATATTAACGACGAATTTTTCGAAAAAAATAACTCGAATCATAATAATTTCGAGAACTCAAGTACAGATCTAGATATAATTTACGAAGATAATAATATAATTTTAATTAACAAGCCCGTGGGAGTATTAGTACATCCCGGCGATAATTTAGACGCAAATCACGAAAATTCAAATTCCATAATAAACAGACTAAAAAAATATTTATATCTAAAAAAAGAGTATATTCCCGAAAACGAAAACTCTTTTGCTCCGGCGCTCGTCAATCGTATAGACAGAAATACCTGCGGGATAATCATAGCCGCAAAAAATTCAGAATCTTTGGCAATATTAAACCAAAAAATAAAACAGCGTGAAATAAGTAAATATTACTTGTGTCACGCATACGGAATATTTGACAAAAAAACAGACATATTAAAAGCATATCTCGAGAAAAATCACTCT
>JAFQKZ010000020.1 GCA_017414725.1 Clostridia bacterium | reverse complement strand
TTGTTTTGAGTAGAAAAAGCAGGGATTTACTTGCCTCTTTTGCTTTTTTGATACTTCTTGTTCACTCTTCTCTTTTTTGTCCCTATATACGCGGTTTTGCCTTAGTTAAATCTGTAGCGTGAATATTATAAATATTTTCTTCACGGACAGCTAGTATTTCTGAGATTATAATTTTATCTGCTATAGATAATACTTGCGCAAAATCATCTAGTAAATTATAGGTTCTGGTATTAATTATAAATATTTTTAAGTTTGTTCGAGATAGTATTAGCGAGCTTGTAAATATTTCCGCCGCTGAGAGTTACTATCATGTCTCCGGGCTGAATATTATTTATAATATACTCAGAGATTTCTTCAAAACTTGGTATATAAACTGAGTTTTGAATTTTTTTAGTTAAATCTGTAGCGTGGATATTATAAATATTTTCTTCACGGACAGCTAGTATTTCTGAGATTATAATTTTGTCTGCTATAGATAACACTTGCGCAAAATCGTCTAGTAAATTATAGGTTCTGGTATTAATTATAAATATCTTTAAGTTTACTTGAGATAGTATTAGCGAGCTTGTAAATATTTCCGCCGCCGAGAGTTACTATCATGTCTCCGGGCTGAATATTATTTGTAATATACTCTGAGATTCCTTCAAAACTTGGTATGTACACTGAGTTTTGAAGTTTTTTAGTTAAATCTGTAGCATGGATATTATAAATATTTTCTTCACGGACAGCTAGTATTTCTGAGATTATAATTTTATCTGCTATAGATAACACTTGCGCAAAATCATCTAGTAAATTATAGGTTCTGGAGTAAGTATGTGGCTGAAAAATTGCCCATAGTCTCTTGTGAGTTTTTATTTTTTTTGCTGTTTCAAGAATATTTTTTATTTCTTCGGGATGATGTGCAAAGTCGTCTATGACAGTGATATTTTTATCAGTAATTTTAGCGAGAACCTCAAATCTTCTGTGAACTCCCGTAAAATTCTCCAGAGATTCTTTAATAATATTTATATTAATATTTAAATTTGAATTATAGACAACACAGAAAGCAGCTAGAGAATTGTAAATATTATATTTTCCGGGGACCTGTAATTTTATATTACACAGAATTTTATTGTTATTTATAATATCAAAACTTGCACATTGATTTTGATCGAAATTAATATTATCAGCATAAAAATCGCGGTTCTTGTCTAGACCAAAAGAAATTATTTTAATATTATTTTTAATTTTCTCAGAAAGCTCTTTAGTATGAATATTATCTGTGTTTACGAATAAAATATCACTGGTTTGTGAAGCAAATTTTTCAAAAGATTTTTTTAAATTATCGAAAGTCTTAAAAAAATCCAGATGATCGTTGTCTATGTTTGTGATCACGGAAAATCTTGGGTTCATAGTCAAAAAACTATTGGCAAACTCACATGCTTCAGAAATTATAATATTTGATTTTCCTGTGTGGGCATTAGAATTTAATCTCGGAAGAGTTCCTCCTATGACACACGTAGGATCTGTATTTGCGTCTAATAAAATAGTACTTATCATGCTTGTAGTAGTAGTTTTTCCGTGGGTACCTGAGACAGCGATAGAATTCTCGAAAGTATTAAATATTAATCCCAGTAACTCACGACGTTCCAGCGTTTTTATATTATTTTCGCGTGCGTATTTTAACTCTGGATTGTTATTATTAATAGCCGCAGAATATATTATTAAATCATAATTTTGGTTAATTATATTTTTAGAATCATGATTTGTATTTACTGTAATTCCCAGAGCACGAACTTTTTGTAACGTATCAGATTCATAAGTATCAGAGCCTGAGATTTCTATACCCCAAGATTTTAATATCTGTGCCAGCGGGAACATACCTGAACCGCCGATTCCTATAAAATATACTTTTTTTATATTATTAAAAATATTATTATTATTCATAAAATATACAAATTCTCCGAAATTATTTGTTTATTAATATTATATATTAAAAATTTAATTTTTGATTTTTTTGTAAAATTTATCGAATTTTATCATAGAGAAATAATCATAGAATATTATAGAAACACAGAAAATAATTAAAATTAAAGATATATTTATTAAATTTAATGACTCGAGTTCGAACAAACTTGAAAATCTGGTTATTCCGATAAAAAACAATACAGAAATACTGGTTAACAAAATTTTTCTTAATTTATTTAACGGAGTAGAAATTTTGTATATTAATAATATTCCTATGAGACCTGTTGTTATAATATTTATAGTCGAATATCTTTGGTAATTAATATTAAAGAACGAGTAAATAGAAACAGAAATTAAAATCGAAAAGACTATAGTCATCGCGGCGGGAAGAGACTTGTCTAAAATATTTTTGAACAGATTTCCCTTGATTTTTTCTCGATTTGACTCAAGAGCTAACACAAAAGACGGAATTCCGATAGTAAGTGCACTTAACAAAGTCATTTGTATTGGGATAAACGGATACGGTGCAGGTATAAAAAAGAACAACAAAGAAAGCAAGAAAGAATATATAGTCTTGACTAAGAACAAAGTAGCAGATCTCTGGATATTATTAATAGCTTTACGGCCTTCTGCAACGGCTTTGGGCATAGACGCAAAGTCTGAGTTTAATAACACGAGATGAGACACATTACGAGCTATATCGCTTCCGTTGGCCATAGCTACACTACAATCCGCTTCTTTCATAGCGAGAACATCGTTGACGCCGTCACCGACCATTGCGACGGTTTTATTACTTTCTTTGAGAGATCTAATAATTTCTTGTTTTTGATACGGAGTCACACGACCAAAAATCGTATATTCATGTGCTATATTTTTTATATCCTGATCAGGCTGTAATTTTGACATGTCTATATATTTATCATAATTTTCGAGTTTAACTCTTTCGGCTATTTGCGAAACAGTAACAGGATTATCTCCGGAAATTACTTTAATATCTACGCCTTGTTTTCTGAAAAATTTCAGAGTTTTTTCTGCGTTATGTCTGATTTTATCTTTAATTAATATAATTCCCATTAATCTCAAATTATTTTTGTCAAGATCCGGGCTTAAAACCTGATTAGAATGCGCAAGTACAAGAGTTCTGTAATATTTAGAATAATTTGAAATTTTATTTTTAATATTTATGTTATTTGGGAACAAAAATTCTGAAGCACCTATGACAAAAGTGCCGTATTTTGAAGAGTACACTCCGGACCATTTTTTCTCAGACGAAAACGGAATATTTATCTCTGTTTTTTCAAAATTATTATTATTTTTTTCGGCAAATTTTTCTTTTAGAGCCAAAAAAGTTTCATTATCGTCATTAAGATTATTTGTGATTAAATTTAAAGCGTCTGTTACGTCGTATTGAGTGAACTCATTCTGAGGAACAACTCCATGGACTTCGAAAGTTCCTTCTGTAATAGTCCCTGTTTTGTCAAGACACAGAGTATCTACGCGCGCGAGAGTTTCTATACAATAAATATCTTGAACTAAAATTCTTCTTTTGGATAATCTTACTACACCCACGGCAAGCACAGAACTGGTTAATAACACAAGTCCTTCGGGGATCATTCCTGTGAGAGCCGCAGAAGTAGTTACTATCGAAGAATTAATATTAAATCCTGAAGAATTAAACTGTCTGTAAAATAACAAAATACCTATGGGAATAATAATTATACTGATTATTTTTATAATTTTATTTAACGTAGTCATAATTTCAGACTTCGTTTTTTTGATATATTTTGAGTTTTTTAATAATTGCGAAGCGTAATTATCTTCGCCGACTTTTTCGACTTTTGCTCTACAAGATCCGCTTACGACATAACTCCCAGATAATAACATATCACCGGGCTTTTTTAAAATTAAATCCGGCTCGCCTGTCAACAGAGACTCATTAACTTCGCATTGACCTTCGAGAATTATGCAGTCTGAGATTATCTGATTGCCACGAGTGAAATATATAATATCATCTAAGACTACTTTTTCGAGTTTAATTTTTAATTTTTTTCCGTTTCGAATAACATTGGCACTATTAGAAAGTATCAAATTTAATTTTTCTACAGTTTTTTTAGAACGTATTTCTTGAAAAATTCCAATACACGCGTTACAAATCACGACGCCCATAAATAATAAATTTCTATAAGAACCTGTGTATAATATACCCAAAGCAAGAACAAAATTTATAAAATTAAATAACGTAAAAATATTATTTTTAATTATATCAGAAGTTTTTTTTGTACTGATATTTTTGTCTATGTTTATTAAATTCTGACTAATTCTGGACTGAACTTGTTCATCAGAAAGGCCAAAATTTATATCAGGATTATATCTTTGAATATTATTTTCAGTATTTAATTCACTCATATTTTTTGCCGTCCTTTATATATATTTTTATTAATTATAATAATTATAAATTATAGGAGAGATATATATTTTGAATTGCAGAATAGTAGAATTAAAAAACAAAGAAGTAGTCAATATAAAAAACGGTTGCAGAATAGGCTGTGTAAATGACGTGGAAGTAGATATTAAATGTGCCAAAATTATTGCTATTATTGTTTACGGAAAACTAAAATGCTTTGGACTACTAGGCCGCGAAGAAGATATAATAATTAACTGGGAAAATATCGAAACTATAGGCGATGATATTATACTCGTAAATTATAATCATAATAATTATCGAAAAAAACGGCGCCCTAATATTTTTAACTCTATATTTAAAATTTTTAAATAAATAAAATAAAATGACTTACGGTTCCCAAGAGTACAAATACGTGCCATACAGAGTGCATGTACTTAATTTTTTTCCCGAGTACATATATTATCGCACCCAGCGAAAAAAATAATCCGCCTATTAATAAATATATAATTTGTATTTTCGAGAATATATTAAAGACAGATTTTGATAGAAATACTACACTCCATCCCATTAAAATATAACACATAAGCGAAAATTTAGAAAATTTGTTTACGTCTATAGAATTAAGTACGATTCCTAAAATACTAATTGACCATAAAAATATTAATAATATTATGCTTGAAATATTTTTTAAATATAAAACACATATAGGAGTATAAGTACCTGATATTAATAAAAATATAGAACAGTGATCAAGCTTTCTGAATATATTTTTAGTCTTAGAAATCTTAAAAGCATGATACAACGTCGAAATAATATACAAAATCACAAGAGCAGCCCCGTAAATACACACAGAAAACATGTTTTTAAAATTCTTCGGATACATAATTATTAAATAAACCAGTGCAAATACTCCAAATAAAACACCAAATCCGTGTGTGATACTATTAATAATTTCTTCTGATTTTGTATATTTTGGGATATTAAATTTATTTAATTTATTAATTTTGTAATTATGCATTTTTGCTCCCGAATTTTAATAATTATTAATAACTTTAATTATATAATTTTTTATAATTTTTGGGGAGTGTCATAATTTTTTTCATGAATTTAAACATAAAAAATAACAAAATATTTTATATATTTTCCAGTATAATCGGAATCGTTTTTTGTTCACTAATTTTTATTGCATCCGGTAAAATCAGTAGTAAAATCTCCGCAGAAATTAATAATTCGAGTAACACAAAAACTGTAATTCTGGACGCAGGGCACGGTGGCGAAGACGGTGGAGCCGTAGGCCTAAATAACATAACAGAAAAAGACGTGAATTTAAAAATCGCTCTGAAATTACGCGATCTGTTAAATATATCAGGTTATAAAGTAATTATGACGCGCGAAAAAGACGAAGCAATTTATGATAATGATTCTGTAACTTTACGCCAGAAAAAAATCTCAGATTTGCGTAACCGTAAAGAAATAATAAACAAAAACAAAAATAATAATACTATATTTGTGAGTATACATCAGAACAAATTCAAAGACCCGAAATATTTCGGGACACAGATTTTTTATTCTAAAAAC
>JAFQKZ010000146.1 GCA_017414725.1 Clostridia bacterium | reverse complement strand
GTTGACAAGAATCACGTAATTGAACTTGCTAATAAAATCGAAACAGAATACTCGGGTAGACATTTAATAAACAAAAAATAAAATATTCAAATATAATTAACGAGTTTGCTTAATCTGTGATTCACGCCGGATTTTGAGATTTTTTCAGAGCACATACTAGCTAGTTCACTTATAGAACTGTACGGATTGTTTAATCTTAATAAAGAAATTTCTTTTAGATTTTCAGGTAAGTTATCGAATTTACCCGAGTCTATTATTTTTTGGATTAAAATTATATGCTCAGACGAAGATTTTGTAATTTTAGATAAATTCGCTGTTTCGAAATTAGTCGTTCTGTTTATGTTATTACGAACTTCTTTGAGCATTTTGATTTGCATTAAGTCCATAGCGCATGATTTTGCACCTATTAATACTAATAAATCTGTAATTTTTTGATATTCTTTTATGTAAACAACATATTTGTTTTTTCTCGATATAATTTTAGAGTCAAAATCAGAATTATTATAAAATAAATTTAAATTATTTATTAATATATTTGCAAGATTTTCTGAATGCAAATTAAATTCTAAATGATAATTATTCTCCGGATTGCTTATAGTTCCGCAAGATAAAAACGCCCCGGATATAACTTCCGTGAAATTATTATTATTAATATTTAAATTTGTGTTTATTATATAATTCTTGTTTTTCTGTGTAATTGTATATTTTTGTGAAATATTATCCAAAGAGTCACAGACATATTTAAACAAAAAATTATTTTTAAAAATATAATTACTGAATAATAATATATTATATATTTGTTTTTGTATATTTAAATTTTTGTTATTTAATATTTCGAATTTTATTTTATTTGTAAAAGACATGTTGATTAAATCTTAATATCTCCCAGAGTTTTTACTTCGCATTCTAATAAAACACCTGTTTGCTCGAAAACTCTATTTTTCACGAGATTTATTAAATCACATATATTTTGCGCCGTAGCGTTTCCGGTATTAATAATAAATCCGCTGTGCTTAGGACTTACCATAGCATCGCCTATAGAAACTCCTTTGAGGTTACATGATTCTATTAGAGCCGCAGCGTAATTATTTACAGGTCTTTTAAAAGTACTGCCGGCACTGGGATATTCTAATGGTTGTTTTGATTTTCTGCGAGATATAATATCTTCCATACGTGATTTTATGTTTTCTTTTGAGTCTTTATTTAAATTTATTTTAACAGACGTAATAATATAATTTTTTTCAGAGTACAAACTTTTTCTATAAGAAAGATTCATATCAGATTTATTTAAAGTATTTATATTCCCGTCAAGATCTATGTGTGTAGCTTGGTTTATAATATTTGACATATCGCTACCGTAAGCACCAGCATTCATAAAAAGTGCTCCGCCAAAAGCACCGGGAATCCCGTACGCAAACTCAAGGCCTGACAAATTATTTTTCATCGCAAATATACAAGCTTGGCTCAAACTCACGCCTGAACCGCATATTAAAGAACTCTCTCCGTCTAATTTTATATTTTTAAAATCATGATCCAGAACTATTATAACGCCTCTAAATCCTGTATCAGAAACTAATAAATTTGAGCCGTTCCCCAACACAAAAAACGGTATATTATTTAAATTAAATAATTTTAATATATCAGAAAGATTTTGTTCGTTGTTTATATATATAAATAAATCAGCGGGTCCACCGATTTTAAACGACGTATGTTTACTTAACAATTCGTTTTCTAGCACTTTTAATTTTAATTTTCTACAAAAATCTATTACAAAATCATAATTACTAATATTAACACGCCCATTCTTTTATATATTATATTTTTATATTAATTATTATTGTATTATAATTTATATTTGAATTTTGTAGTAATTAGTATAATTTTTTAAATAATTATCAAATCTGGTAATATCTGAATTAATTACAAGTTCTTCCGGGAAATTTATTTCTTCGAGTAATTTTAAAGATTCAGTAAACACACCTATTTGAGTACAGAAATGTGCATCAGAATTTAATATTATAGGTACAGAATGTTTTTTACATATACTTGCGATTTTTTTACAATTCTCATATGAATTTTGTCTAATTCTAAAAGAACTATTATTTATTTCCACTAATTTTCCTGTGCGACCAAATTCCGGAATTACTTTTTCATAATCATATATATAATCCGGAGATCCGCTGTGACCTATTACGTTAACTACAGGATTTTTACAAATATTTAACCAGGCTTCCGTACAAGAATCTATATCATGATTATCTTTAAAACAAATATCATGTATAGAAGCTATTATCCAAGTTAGATCAAAAAACACATCTGTCTTTGGTAAGTCTAAGTCACCGCGAGAATTTAATATATTGGCTTCTATGCCTCTGAGAATTTTTATATTATCAATTTCTTTTGGAATAGCGTGTAAATTTTCGAAATACCAAACACCCGGTGGGCTGGGCATACTTACAGCGTGATCTGTAACACCCAGAGCGTACAAATTTCTCTGTTTTGCAATAGCAACGTTTTCCATTACAGTACTGTAAGCATGTGAAGACGCAACAGTATGACAATGAGTATCTGCAATTATTTTCAAATCAAAAACACTCCATAAATATACTTGCTTTGGGATTTACAAGTTTTTATAAATTCCAAATATACTTGCTAACTTCATCTTCTTCATTTTCGCCGTTTTCGATCATACTTTTATATTCCATGCCAAGACCGGTAAACAATTCTTTCGCAGCGTTGTAACCCATTTTACGATGGCGGTTATTCATAGCAGCTATCTCGATTATAACAGCTATGTTTCGACCCGGTCTTACTGGTACGTCTATATATGGTACTTTTACATTCAGCAATTCTGTATATTTTGTATCTAATCCGGTTCGATCAAATTGCCTGTCGTCTTGCCAGTGACTTAAATTAATTACCATATCTATATTATCATTTGGCAATATAGAACCTACCCCAAACATACGGCTGGCATTTATAATACCTATTCCACGGACTTCTATAAAATGTCTGATATTGTCCGGAGCAGCACCAACCAATTTGTCTTTGGGCATTCTTCTGATTTCAACCAAATCATCTGCAACTAATTTATGACCACGTTTTAATAATTCAATAGCAGTTTCGCTTTTTCCTACTCCACTTTCGCCAATTAATAATACACCTTCTCCGTACACGTTTAGTAGGCCACCGGGTCTAGTAACTCTGGGCGCAAGATACGTGTTTAATAACGGAGTAAGTTCAGACACTAAATCTGACGTGCTTTTTTTAGATATAAGTACCGGTATTTCGTGTTCTTGAGCTACTGTAATTAATTCTTTCCTTGGATGTATACCATGTGTAATTATCAATGCGGGCGGTTTTCTGGAAAATATAAGACTCATTGCCCGCTCGATTTCTTTTGTAGTCAACGTCGACAAGAAAAAATTTTCACTCTGACCCATAACTATTATTCGATAACGATCAAATTTTTCTATCGATCCTATCAAATTCAAACCTAATCTGTTCAAGTTTGAAGAGAAAATTTTTATAGTTTTTAGGTCTGCCGGTGAATAAAATTCTTTTAAATTCATTTCGTTTGTAATCGTAAACAAATCTATGCTGTAGTCCGACACTAGAATTATCCACCTTTCTAAATTATATTTTTCTTTATGACAGTATTATAACACATACAGTTTTTTATGACAATAATATTTTTTATATTAAAAATTAAAATTAAGTTTCCGACTTTACATAAAATTAATGTGATTTTAGACAAAAAACAATTGACGAATCTATATAAATTATTTAATATGTACAATATATATAAAATTTTATGTGTTTTATATAAATTTTTATATGTTATTTTGATATTTGATATTTAGGAGGAATTATTATGACTATTCAAAACATTTCAGATTCAATTACAAGTTTGTTACAAGAATTAGGCGTAGATGAGGAACGTCAAAATACCATAGTAGATGGTACTTTAGATGTAATTATTAAAAATCTAACTCAACCCGAAAGAAATAAATTAAATGGTATTATAGATGAAGATGATTTAGCTAACGTTGGCGGTGGAGTCATGGACAGAACTACGGCAGATTTAAAACGTGTTGGAAAAAAAATCAAAGACAAACTAAAACATTATGCTAACGAAATCGGCTATACCCTCGAAAAGTTAGGTAAAGATATGAACGATGTGAAATAATCAAGTTATGTGTTTTATATGCCTGTTTCAGCATTATTTCCACAAACTGGTTGTTTGAATGCTACACTTGCCATCGATACTCAGGGCTTTGACTGAAAGCCTTGGGTGTTTTTTTGATATACGAGTTGTCATTCCCTCTGGCATTTGATTGTTTCATTGCTTTCTCGAATTTTATTTTTATACTTTCTTTTTTTATTTTTATTACCCGAATTTGTAATAATTATTTCTTACATAAAATATCGAATTAAATGATTATTATTGTGCCATATTCACAAAAAAACGTACAAATATTTACTTTTTTAACGGTCGCGTCCTAGAAGAATTGAGAGTTAAACTCAATGACATTAATAAGCAATCCAAGTAAGATATTATGCATAGAAAGAGATTTAGAGAAACAGATAGTTTTACGAGCTAAGCGTTTAAGGCGAGTGCGAAAAGAAAGATGCTTGCGTTCGATTTTTTGAGTATTAATTTTACCGGTATGAAGAGTATGAGAGGGAAT
>JAFQKZ010000145.1 GCA_017414725.1 Clostridia bacterium | reverse complement strand
TAATTTCGGGAAATTAATATTTGAATTCAGATCTTGCCCGTAAGAATTTACGTTTTGACCTACCAGAGTAATATCTTTATATCCGAGATTTAGTAAATTCTCGAATTCTTTGATAATACACTCAGGCTCACGACTTCGCTCTCTGCCACGAACGTGCGGAACTATACAATATGAACAAAAATTATTGCATCCCGACATAATAGAAATAAACGCTTTGATTTTATTATTTCTAACACACGGAAATTCCTCGTATAAATTATCTTCCTGCGATTTCATGATTTTAACTTTATCTTTTTTACTATAAATATCAAATAATAATTCCGGAAATTTATGTATTAAATTAGTACCTATTACCAGATCTACAAAATTGTAATTTGAATTTATTTTATTTGTTATGATTTCTTGTTCTGTCATGCATCCGCATAAAACAATTTTCAAATTTGGATTAATTTTCTTTAGATATTTTACGCGTCCTATATTCCCAAAGACTTTGTTTTCAGCATTCTCACGTATCGCACAAGTGTTAAATAAAATCAAATCACAATTATCATAATTATCAGAAATACTAAAACCCATTTGTTCCAGCATACCTATATATTTTTCGCTGTCTGATACGTTTTGTTGACATCCGTAAGTTTTCACACACGTATATACTTTTCTTGATCCAAATTTTTCTTTTAATATTAATTTTATTTTCTCGCAAAAATTCTTTTGAGTTTCGCTATAAAAATATATCAAATCTTATTTCTCCTATTTTTGAAAAACTAAAAATATTATTTATAGTACCAAAAAAATATATGTAAATCAAAAAACAAGTTATAGAAATCTTAGTAAATGCTTTGCTCTTAGATTCAATTCTTAATCTTAGCTTTTTTAGATTTTGAACTCTTATCCTAATTTTTCAGGAGGTCTATTTTTTATTTTGTTTCTTTCGCCCTATTTTCCTACTTTTCTTAAACTTTTTCGGAAATCTACGTTCATAAACAAACATGTTATAATATAAAAATAAATATTTATAATCTTGAGGGGTTTATGGACGAAGTATCCGGTGTAATAGAAAAAATAGTATATTCTGATGAAGAAAAAAATTATAGTGTAATAAAAATAAAATCTGATAAACATAAAGAATTACTGACTTTGGTCGGAGCTTTAAATAATATAGGTATCGGGAGTATGATAACAGCTCAGGGTACTTGGAACACTAATGTAAATTTTGGGAAGCAATTTAACGTAGAAACTTGGGAAGAGTCTTTACCGGCTGATGTTTACGGTATCGAAAAATATCTAGGCAGTGGACTGATAAAAGGGATCGGTCCGAAATATGCAAAACTAGTAGTAGATTGCTTTGGGATAGACACTTTTGAAATTATAGAAAGTTTTCCGACTAAATTATATGACGTCCCTAAATTAGGCAAAAAACGTGCAGATTTAATTATTAAAAGTTGGGTCGAACAAAAATATATCAAAAATTTAATGATATTTTTACAGCAAGCCGGTGTTGGGGCATCTTTTGGGCAAAAAATCTATAAAATTTACGGTAAAGAAAGTCTGTCAAAAATAAAAGAAAATCCATATAGATTAATAGATGAAGTGTATGGCGTAGGATTTAAAACAGCTGATAGCATCGCTCAAAAATTAGGTTTTGATCTGGAGTCATATAACAGATGTCGAGCAGGTATATTTTATATTCTGGAATATGTCGCAAATTCAGAAGGCCACTGTTATCTGCCGTTTGATGAGTTAATAAACAAAAGCTCGAAAATATTAAAAATCGAAGATACAAAAATTATCATGACATATGATGCTATGGTTTCTACCGGAGAACTTATAGTTGAAAACGAAAAAGTGTATTTATCTGCGTTTTATTATTCAGAAGCAGGTTTGACCAAAAGAATCAAGAATATCATGAATTTTCCGAGATTTAAAAAATATGATGATTCCGAGATTGACGAACAAATAAAAAATATTCAGAAACAAAATAAAATTATATATGACGACACACAAATTAAAGCTATAAAAACTGTGTTGAATTCAAATTTCACAGTTATTACAGGCGGTGCAGGAGTTGGCAAAAGTACCGTTACAAAAGCTATCATAGATATATTTAAAAATTTCGAAAAACGTGTGATTTTAACTGCACCTACAGGACGTGCGGCCAAACGCATGACTGAAATAACTCAAATAGAATCAAAAACTATTCATAGATTGTTAGAAGCTCGTAAAAATTCCGGATTTAACAAAAACGAGGACAATAAAATTATCGGCGATGTTTTAATAGTCGACGAGGCATCTATGATAGACTTGATTTTGATTTATAATTTATTTAAAGCTGTTCCTGACAGTATGACTATAATTTTAATCGGTGACGTTAATCAGCTTCCGTCTGTAGGCCCGGGCAATGTTCTAAAAGATATTATTAACTCAAATTCAGTTCCCGTTATTAAGCTTACACAAATTTATAGACAAGCACGTACAAGTAATATTATTTTAAATTCTCATAAAATTAATAACGGAGAATTAATAGATTTTAATTATAGTAAAGACTCAGACTTTTTTTACATACAAGAAAAAGAGCCTGAAAAATGTGCAAACTTAATAACAGAGTTATGTTCCAGAAGACTACCTAAATACTATAACGTTAATCCTGTTACAGATATACAGGTTTTAAGTCCTATGAAACGCGGGGTTTTGGGTACTGATAATTTAAATAGACTATTACAATTCGAGTTAAACAAAACTAAAATCTCAATTAAATACGGTTCTATGGAATTTAAGCTCGGCGATAAAGTCATGCAAATCAAAAATAATTACGATAAAGATATTTTCAACGGAGACATAGGCAAAATCTGTACTATTAACGAACACGAAAACACTTTAGAAGTTGATTTTGATTCAAGAATTATAAAATACGACAGCACTGAATTTGACGAGTTGAATTTGGCATATGCATGTACAATCCACAAATCACAAGGCGCCGAGTATCCGATAGTAATAATTCCCGTGAGTTACGCACATAGAATAATGCTCGAAAGAAATTTGTTTTATACAGGAGTAACTCGTGCTAGAAAAGTGTGTGTTATCGTAGGAGAAAAAACAGCTATAAATTACGCGATTCAAAACAACAACTCCAGATTGAGATATACCAATCTAGAGTTTAGATTAAATATTTGG
>JAFQKZ010000144.1 GCA_017414725.1 Clostridia bacterium | reverse complement strand
TGCACACATGCTAAAAGCAGTTAAATTATATACTTCACCTTCTTGCATTGATTTCAGTGCTGTTTTCTCTGGTACAGGGTCACCAGGATATACTTCGCAACTGAAAACCTCTTGAGAAATATCATAGATTTTCATTGAATCTTCTCCTCGTCAAATTCTAATTTATCGTTCAGTCCACTTTATCATATTTTTCTGTTTGCATCAATGCTTGGTGAAATTGCCGGAGTTGAAAAGCGTCATTCCAAAAGTAAAAAGGGAAAATATATATCTCGTGCTTGTTTTTTGATTTAGATATATAATATATTTCAAGATAAATAAAAAGCAAAAAATAAAAATAGAGATAGGGGTTAGTTATATGGAAAATAAGATCAAAGAAATTCTTAATAAAATATTAAGTAACGAAAATTTATTAGAAATATCACTAAGAATAGATAATATTAATGATTTAGCAGGTTTTTTTATTTCTCAGGGCGTAGAAAAAAGTTCAAAAGAATATTTAATTAAATATTTTACGGATATATACGAAGATAGAGTTAATATTTTGGAGATTGTTCCGGAAGATCTGTTATTGAAAATTTCCGGCGGTGCAAATAAAAAAATAGCTCGATCTATCTCTATGGTTTTGAGTTCTTTAATAAGTTTAAATTGTGTATCTCCTAACGTTTTTGCTGAAAAAAACACAAAAAACTCTCGAAATCGTGTTACAAAACATGCTGATAAAATTCTGGGAGCCGTTGGGGCTGTTGTAGTTCCTCTGCTAATATACAAACTCTTCAGTAATATAAATTCCACAAATATAAATTATAAACTTGTTACTGAAGAATATTTACAAGATCCGAAAACGCCTGTCTCGGCTGATATGTGGTTTACTAACTTAGGTGGTACTCAAACAGATATTGAGGGATATCAAAAGCTTAGAACAGTCTACGACCTGGGTGTCTTGCCCCAAGACAATAGAGTCAGCGACGTGAGCACCATCCGAGCGGATGTCCCGAGAAGATCTGCGTGGATTAGGGATTTTAACGACTTAAACGAAGAAACTTTAATTAGAATTTTAAGTATTTATTATTCACAAAGTGAGAATCTTGGTTATGTGCAAGGTTATGATCGGGCACTTTATATGATTTGCTATAAATTTTTAAGTAATAATATTACTTATACGCATGAAATAGAGGCCAAAATTTATTACATATATGGCCGAATTATAGAGATCATGCGGAATTTTGAAAACACGTTGACGTGGCAATCAAAATTTGATTCATATGCTAAAAAATTTAGAAAGCAGACGGACGTAAGTACTCAACAACAGTTGGACATGTTGTATGAGAAGTACGGAGATGGTAACAAAGTTGACGGAAAAAACGCGATAACTCCGAAAATCATACTAACGCTTGGTATGGAGTTTTTGGATATTAAAGAAGCTATAAATGTGTGGGATAATATTTTGACAAACCCTGCGTTAACCTCAAAAAATACTCGAAAATTAGATAGTGATAAAGTTCTGGATTTGATAAATATTGTTGGTCATACAAAACTATTAAACGAATTATAACAAACAAATTTTTAAAAAACACGCAGAAATGCAGAGTGAAAACGGAAAAGTAACCCGAGTAGCATAACGACAACATACCGAGTAAAATAAAAGATGAGAAAGGCCAATTGAGCCTTACTATAAAGATATCTAAAGTTTAACAAAACCGAATTTGTTAAAAAAGAAGAAAAAACTAAGGCAAAACCGCGTATATAAAGATAAAAAAGAATAGAGGAGGCAAGAAGTATCAAAAAAGCAAAAGAGACAAGTACATCCCTGTTTTTTCTACTCAAAACAACCCATAATCAGACCGAGAGACCAAAACGCCTATCAGCGAGATAGAGGTTTGCAAGAGCAAGCAAAATATGGTCCTGTCCTAGAAGAATTGACAGTTAAATTCAGTGACATTAATAAGCAATCCAAGTAAGATATTATGCATAGAAAGGGACTTAGAAAAACAGATAGTTTTACGAGCTAAGCGTTTA
>JAFQKZ010000143.1 GCA_017414725.1 Clostridia bacterium | reverse complement strand
GGTCCTGTTGCATCAGCTGTAATAAACGGCAAATTAATATTCGCAGAAGTTACACCTGATAATTCTATTTTGGCTTTTTCAGCAGATTCTTTTAATCTTTGCATCGCCATTTTATCAGAACTTAAGTCTATACCGGACTCTGATTTGAAACTCGAAATCATCCAGTCGACTATTCTCTGGTCAAAGTCATCTCCGCCCAGATGATTATTTCCTGCTGTTGCAAGAACTTCTTGTACACCGTCCCCCATTTCTATAATAGAAACGTCAAATGTACCGCCGCCTAAGTCATATACCAAGACTTTCTGATCTTGTTCTTTATCTATTCCATAAGAAAGAGCAGCTGCTGTTGGTTCGTTAATAATTCTCTTGACTTCTAAGCCCGCGATCTTACCGGCGTCTTTAGTGGCCTGTCTTTGAGCGTCTGTAAAATATGCCGGAACTGTAATAACAGCTTCAGTTACAGTGCTACCGAGATAACTCTCTGCATCAGATTTTAATTTTTGTAATATCATAGCAGAAATTTCTTGAGGAGTGTAACTCTTACCATCTATTTGAACTTTATAGTCTGTACCCATTTCTCTTTTAATAGAACTTATAGTTCTTTCAGGGTTGGTAATAGCCTGACGTTTTGCGACTTGACCGACCATTCTTTCGCCTGTTTTAGAAAAAGCTACGACTGACGGTGTAGTTCTCGCACCTTCTGCGTTTGGAATAACAACCGGTTCGCCACCTTCTATAACCGAAACACATGAATTTGTTGTACCTAAATCAATACCGATAATTTTTGACATAAAAAATTCCTCCTAAATTTAATAAAAATATATAATTTAAATTTTTTAATTTGTAACTTGGACCATTGCGTGTCTTATAATTTTAGTTTCTGACTTGTAGCCCTTTTGAAATACCTGTGAAATTATGTTTTCTTCAGGATTCTCCTGATTATCTATGTGCGATATAGCATTGTGAATATCAGGATCAAACTTTTCGTTTACCTTTCCAAAAGATTCTACGCCGAGTTTTTTTAAACTGGAATCAAACTGATTTTTTAATAACTCTATACCTGATTTATATTCCTGATTATCTATATTTAAATTCAAAGCTGCGTCTATGCTATCTCCGACAGAAATAATATTTGTGATAACATACGAAAGTGCATCAGAATAAATATTTTCTTTTTCTTTTTCACTGCGTTTACGAAAATTCTCGTATTCAGCAGCTGTTCTCAAAAAAAGATCTTTATATTTTTTACACTCTTCGAGCTCTTTTTTTATAGTCTCTATTTCTTCTATATTTATATTATTTTCTGTATTATTTTCCGGAATATCTTCTTGAATTTGTTCCTGAGTTCCTTCAGTTTCTTCCTGAATTTCTTCAGTATTTGTCACTAAGAAAATTCCCCTTTCTGTTCACAAACCAATAATAAATAAAATATTTAAAAAATTTAAGTTTCTGTAATTCTTTGAAGAAACAATTCTATTAAAGATGATACGTATTGTAATTGCGATGATATAAGACTGTAATCCATTCTTGTCGGACCTAAAATTCCCATGACGCCAAATTTGTTATCTATGTGATATCTTGACGAAACAAGACTAGCGTTTTTTAATTCTCTGTAATTATTTTCTTCGCCGATTATAAAATTTATCCCGTGCTCAGAACAATCCAGTAAGTCTAAAACTTTATTATTATTTTCCAGAAAATTAAATATATCTATAATAGTCTCGTTTGTGACACCGGGTATAAATAATAAATTTTTTCTACCGTGTATTTTAATTTTTATTTCACGAGCTTCTTTAATAGTCTCCAGCAAAACATCTATTATAGGTAATAATATTAAAGCTAACTCTTCATCGCTTCCTACGATAATATCAACACCGCCGTTTTGTATTTCGCTCAAAACTCGCCCACAAAACTTTTCTTCCAGAATTTTCTCTAACATATTCAATATACTTGTGTTTAAATTATAATCACTTCTGAATAATTTATTTTTTATCATGCCACTACTCGTGATTAACACTAACATAGCGCTACGTTTACCGGTCTGCAAAAATTTAATATTTTTGATTTTAGATTTTTGATTAATCGGAGTCGTAACTACTGCCGTAAATCCCGTGATTTCTGCAAGAATTCTCGTCGCCATGTCTATCAGACTTTCAGGGTCCATTGAAGCTGAACTCAAAGCACCGTTTATAAAATTTTTTATATTAGACTCCAATGGTCTTTCGTTCATCAGTTTATTTAAATATAATCTGTATCCCCGATACGACGGCAATCTTCCGGCAGAAACATGTGGCTGAATTAAATATCCGCAGTCTACTAAGTCCGCCATTTCGTTTCTTATAGTTGCTGACGAAAATGGCATGTTATAACTCTCAGATATACTTTTCGAACCAACAGGCTCTCCCGTGACTATATATTTTTCTACAACTGCTCGCAAAATTTTGAGTTTTCTCTCCAGCGGTTTCAAATCATTTCACCTCTAATCTAGTAATTTAAATTTTTTAATTATAAAATTTATTTTAATTTTTAGCACTCTCG
>JAFQKZ010000142.1 GCA_017414725.1 Clostridia bacterium | reverse complement strand
CAGAAAGCCTTTGTAGTGTCTCATCATAAGCTGAGATTCTAACATTTTGACTGTCTCCAGAGCGACACCTACCATGATTATTATAGATGTTCCGCCCATAGATAAATTATGCATTCCTGTGAAATTCGTGAAAAATATCGGCAACAGTGCTATGACAGCTAAGAACAATGCTCCCAAAAAAGTAACTTTGGATAAAACTTTTGCAAAATAATCAGCTGTTGGCTTACCGGGTCTTATTCCGGGTATCATGCCGTTGCTCTGACGCAAATTATTTGCCATCTCTATAGGATTATAAGTAATCTCTACGTAAAAATACGCAAATACAAATATCAAAAAGAAATAACAAATTGTGTACACAGTACCATTTATAGAGAACGAATCAAGTATGGTCTTCCAGAGTCCTGTAGGCTTCGCAAAGAAATTTACGAAATTCGGAACTGCCAATATAGAAGTCGCAAATATAATCGGCATTACTCCTGCTATGCCTACTTTTAATGGCATATGAGTATTTTGACCGGCGTACATTTTTCTGCCTACGGTTCTCTGCGCATATTGTATCGGAACTCTTCTTTCAGCGTCGTTCATAAATACTATTATCCATAACATGAACATAAACAATATTATGAACAACGGTACGTAAATATAGAACGTCCAGAAATTCTCAGGCATCGAAATCGCAAGCGAAAAGTATGCTACTAATTTTGCTATTAAGCTCGGCATTCTCGAAACTATACCCGCAAACATGAGTATCGAAACTCCGTTGCCAACGCCTTTTGAGTTTATTTGCTCGCCCAGCCACATCATAAGTGCGGCTCCTGCTGTGAAACACAGGACTATTACTACTGCTACAAATATTCCCTCTGCCCCATGTGTATATCTTACGATAGACTCTCCGGCGTAACTGCCGTTTCTTAAGTACAAATAAAACGCTGTTCCCTGAGTCAGGGCTAAAAATATAGTCAAATATCTTGTTATAGCCGTAAGTTTTTTGCGACCTTCTTCGCCCTCTTTTTGGAGAGATTCTAAGTACGGTAACGCTACTGTCATTAACTGTATAACTATAGAAGAGTTAATGTACGGGGATACGGACATTGCAAATATAGTAGCCTGTGCAAACGCACCTCCCGAAAGAGTATCAAGATACGATAAAATCGCACCTTTGTCACCCAGAGCACCAATCATGCCGGCTAACGCTTCTACGTTTAAGAACGGTACAGGTATCAACGAACCTATTCTGAAAATTACTATTATCATAATTGTAAATAATAATTTTTTTCTTAATTCAGGAACTTTCCACGAGTTTATTAACGTCTTAATCATAACTAGATCACCTCTGCTTTTCCGCCTGCGGCTTCTATTTTTTCAAGCGCTGACTTTGAAAACATGTGTGCCTTGACTGTCAAATTCTTAGTCAAATTACCTTGACCCAGAATTTTTATCTTGTCATATATACGATTTACAAGACCCATTGTTATTAATTCTATTTCGCCTACTACAGAACCTGCTCCGAATTTTTCGAGATCTCTTATGTTCACGCAAGCAATTTTTTCAGCAAAAATATTATTAAATCCTCTTTTGGGTACACGTCTTTGCAATGGCATCTGACCACCCTCAAATCCGGGTCTTACTCCTCCGCCTGAACGTGCATTTTGACCTTTATGACCTTTGCCGGCTGTCTTTCCCCAGCCTGAACCGTGTCCACGTCCTATTCTTCTGGGAGCTCTTTTCGAGCCTTCGGGACATCTTAAATCATGTAATCTCAAATATATTCACCTCCTGAAAATTAATAATTTTTCAACACTAAAACCAACAAATATCTGTGTATTCTAGCACTAAACTAAAATAACGTCAAGTGTATATTTGATATTTTAATATTAATTTACTGTTCCGTAACTTGAGCGACAGATTGCGGTACAATATTATTTTTCTCTAAATCTGTGTTATGTGATCTGTTCAATCTGACGCAAGTCAAGATTTCTTGTACTGTTCTGGTACGCATGGTCGCGACTTGTTCAGCTGTTCTTAATTTTTTCAGTCCTTCTATTGTCGCACGGACTACATTACACGGATTATTCGATCTCAGAGCTTTTGTTCTGATATCTTTAATTCCGGCTGATTCTACAACCGCACGGACAGGACCTCCGGCGATAACTCCGGTACCGGGTGCTGCCGGTTTCAATAAAACTCTACCTGCTCCGTATGCACCTAAAATTTCATGCGGTATAGTATTGTCTTTCAAAGGAACTCTTATCAAATTTTTCTTTGCATCTTCGATTCCTTTTCTGATAGCGTCCGGGACTTCTCCGGATTTTCCAATACCAAATCCTACTACTCCGTTGCCGTCACCTACGACTATCAGAGCCGCAAATTTAAATATTCTTCCGCCTTTAACAGTCTTAGAAACCCTGTTTACTGCAACCAGTCTTTCTTTTAAATCAAGAACAGAACCGTCTATTTTTTCCAAAATTATTTCCCTCCTTTAATATTAAAAATTAAAACTCTAGGCCTGATTCACGTGCGCCCTCAGCAAGCTCTTTTACACGTCCGTGAAATAAATATCCGCCACGGTCAAAAACTATATTTTTAATATTTTTTTCAAGCGCTCTTTTGGCTATATTTTGACCGACTTTTTTTGCAGCTGTTTTATTGCCGCCGTACATTCCAAAGTCTTTCTCATAACTCGAAGCACTTACCAAAGTATGTCCCGAAGTATCATCTATAATCTGAGCATAAATATTAGCTTTGGATCTGTAGACATTTAATCTTGGTCTTTCGCTTGTACCCGAGATTTTACCGCGGACTCTTTTATGTCTTTTTAAACGGGCCTGATTTTTATCTGCCTTGTTTACCATAATTAATTTTTCACCTCAATAATTTTAATTAATTATTTATTATTTTTTACCGGTTTTTCCTTCTTTACGTCTGATGACTTCATTGACGTACTTAATTCCTTTGCCTTTATAGGGCTCTGGCGGACGTTTCTCACGTATTTCAGCAGCATACTGTCCGACTTTTTGCTTGTCTATCCCCAAAACAGTAATTTTATTGCCCTGCGCTTCGAGTTTAATGCCGTCGATTTCCGGAACTATAACCTGATGCGAATAACCTAAGTTTAATACTAAATTTGAGCCTTGTTTATTTACTCTGTAGCCAACTCCGTTGACTTCTAGCTCTTTTTTAAACCCATTTGTAACCCCTTCAATCATATTAAATATCAAAGAACGAGTTAATCCGTGAAGAGCTCTGTTTTCTTTCTGATCATTAGGTCTTGTCACAGTTATAATATTATTCTCTATATTTACAGAAATTTTATTATGAATTTCATGAGTCAGTACTCCTTTGGAGCCCTTTACTGTTATCAAATTATTATTTAACAAAACTTCTACTCCGGTTGGAATACTAATTGGTTTACGACCGATTCTTGACATGATTTTCATTTTCCTCCTTTCGAATTTTTATGCTCTACTACCAGACAAACGCCATTACTTCGCCGCCGACGTTATTTTTTCTGGCTTTTCTGTCCGTCATTATACCCTTGGAAGTCGAAATTAAAGCTACTCCCAGGCCTTTCATGACTTTCGGCATGTTTTCTACGTCTGTGTATATTCTCAAGCCGGGCTTTGAGACTCTTTTCAGGCCCATAATTACAGGTTTTCTGTCTTCCGTATACTTCAAAAATACTTTGATCATGCCCTGCTTATCGTCATCTGTAAATAAATATCTTTTTATATATCCCTCTTCGCACAAAATCCTTACTATATCTCTTTTTGTTTTCGAAGCAGGTATCTCAACAACATCATGTTTTGCTGCTATTGCGTTACGAATCCGAGTGAGCAAATCTGCAATAGTATCTGTTACTTGCATGAACTATCTGTCCTCCTTTTGTTTTTATATTTTTACCAGCTGGCTTTTCTGACTCCGGGTATTTCTCCCTTGTGTGCTAAGTTTCTGAAACAAATACGGCATATACCGAACTTACGGAGATATGCATGTGGCCTACCACATATTTTGCATCTTGAATATTCACGAGTCGAAAATTTTTGTTTTCTCTGTTGTTTAATTTTTAACGATACTTTAGCCACAATATCCCTCCTCAGTTATTTTTATTTTTCATGAACGGTGCACCTAAGAATCTTAATAATTCACGTGCTTCGTCGTCTGTCAGAGCTGTCGTGCTTATAGAAATATCCATACCACGAATACTGTCTATTTTGTCATATTCTATTTCCGGGAAAATCAACTGCTCTTTGACGCCCATATTATAATTTCCGCGTCCGTCAAAAGACTTTGGATTAATACCCCTAAAGTCTCTAACTCTCGGAAGAGCCAAATTAAATAATCTGTCCAAAAATTCGTACATTTTTTCGGATCTCAAAGTAACTTTTACTCCGATTTTCATGCCCTCACGTACTTTAAAATTCGCAACAGATTTTTTTGCTGTACAGACAACTGCTTTTTGTCCGGTTATTATACTCAGATCATTCATGATAGAATTAATAACTTTTGAGTTGTCACGCGCTTCGCCGGCACCTACGTTTATAACTATTTTTTCCAGTTTTGGGACCTGCATTACGTTTTTATATCCAAATTTATCGATCATCGAATTAATTACTTGACTCTGATAAATTTCTTTCAATCTTGACATTAAAAATTTTTCCTCCTTTCGTGTTCAAAAAATTAAATTACTTGATCGCATTTCTTGCAACAACGTTTTTTAGTTCCGTCTTCTAAAAATTTGTGTGCAACTCGTGTAGTTTTATTACAGTTGGGGCAAACTAACTGTACTTTACAAGCATATAACGCACTTTCAGCTTTAACTATACCGCCTTCTTCGCCGGCTCTTCTGGGCTTCACGTGCTTAGATACTATATTTACGCCTTCAACTATAACTTTTTGTTCTTTCGGGCTTACAGCTATAATTTTACCCTGTTTACCGCGATCTTTTCCGCTCAGAACTTGAACTTTATCGCCTGTTTTTAAACTTAGCTTAATTTTCTTATTATTAGTATTTAAATTATTATGCTTTTTAAACACCGGTTAATCCACCTCCTATTATAATACTTCCGGTGCTAAGCTCGAAATTTTCATGTAACCCTTGTCACGGATCTCACGTGCAACAGGTCCAAAAATACGAGTTCCTCTCGGAGTTTTGTCTTCTTTTACTATAACTGCTGAGTTTTCGTCAAAGCTTATATATGAACCGTCTTGTCTACGAACTTTGGATTTCGTACGCACTACAACAGCTTTTACTACGTCGCCTTTTTTGACAACTCCGCCGGGTGTTGCTTTTTTAACAGAAGCAACTATTATATCTCCGACGTGAGCGTACTTTCTTCTTGTTCCGCCCAGTACTCTGAAACACATGATTTCTTTTGCACCTGTATTATCAGCAATTTTTAAACGAGTTTGAGGCTGTATCACAGTAAATTCTCCTCCCTACTTTTTTATATTTTATAAATTTAATATTATTTCGCGTGCTCGAGTATCTTAACTAATCTCCAAGACTTGTCTTTAGACAACTTTCTTGTTTCCATAATTTGTACTCGATCGCCGATTTTACATGAATTTTCTTCGTCATGAGCTTTAAATTTTCTCGTTCTCTTCATGACTTTTTTATACAAATCATGCTTAACGCTGTCTTTAACCGCAACGACTATAGTTTTGTTCATTTTGTCGCTTACGACATCGCCGATCTTGACTTTTCGTAAATTTCTTTCTGTCAAAAGACTTTTTCCCCCTTTAATTTTATTATTTTAAAATTATTAATTATTATTTAAAATTTCTCTGTTTTTGATACACAAAAAAGTTTGTGCTCTGGCAATGTCTTTTTTCACAGCTTTGATTCTCATCGGATTTTCCAGCTGATTTACTGCCATTTGAAATCTCAGGTTAAATAACTCAGACTTCAAATCTTTTATTTTTTGTACTAATTCTTCAGTATTTAAATTTTTAAGCTCTGAAGCTTTTTTCATTTAACCTCACCGCCCTGAACTTGATCTTGTTTTCTTACGAATTTACATGCTATAGGTAATTTATTTGCAGCCAATCTCATAGCTTCTCTGGCTGTGTGCTCAGGAACATCAGCTATCTCAAACATGATTCTACCAGGCTTTACGACTGATACCCAGAATTCCGGAGAGCCTTTTCCTTTACCCATACGTGTTTCAGCAGGTTTTTTTGTAATCGGCTTATCCGGGAAAATTTTAATCCAGACTTTTCCTGCTCTTTTACAGAATCTTGTCATAGCAATACGGGCAGCTTCAATTTGATTTGAAGTTATCCAAGTGGGCTCGAGAGCTTGCAGTCCAAAAGTTCCGTGAGAAACTTGACTACCTCTGATAGCACGGCCTTTCATGCGACCTCTGTGTACTTTTCTATACTTAGTTCTTTTGGGTAACAGCATCTACAACGCCCCCTTGTTGTGTTTTCTGACCGGATAAAACTTCACCTTTGTATATCCAGACTTTTACACCTAGAATTCCATATGTCGTAGCAGCTTCGGCAAAACCATAATCTATATCTGCTCTGATAGTCTGCAACGGAATAGTTCCTTCGTGATAGTGTTCTGTACGAGCGATTTCTGCTCCTCCAAGTCTTCCGGAAACTTGTGTTTTAATGCCCTTTGCTCCGGATTTCATGGCACGACCCATAGCTTGTTTAAGAGCTCTTCTGAACGAAACTCTCTTTTCTAATTGAACTGCGATATTTTCTGCAACTAACTTTGCATTGGTATCAGCGTTCTTAACTTCGACAATATTTATTACTACAGGTTTTTTCGTGAGAGTTTTACAGAAAGCTTTTAATTTTTCGATTTCCGCGCCACCTTTACCGATGACTATACCGGGTTTCGCACAATGTATATGCAAACGGATTTTATGACTGTCTCTCTCGATCTCAATTTTTGAAACACCGACGGATTTTAATCTTTTAGTCAATGCTCTACGAATATTGTAATCTTCAACAAGAGTATCAGCGAAGTCTTTTTTCTTCACGATCCATCTTGAATCCCAGTTTTTAATAACACCAACTCTAAAACCACTCGGATGTACTTTCTGGCCCATAGTATGCCTCCTTTATATTTATATTTTTAATATAATTTTAATTTTTTTCTTTTAATTTAATAGTAACGTGCGAGCTTCTTTTTTTAATTCTGTAAGCTCTGCCCTTAGACATCGGACGAATTCTTTTCAAAATCGGTCCCGGACACGCGAAACATTCTGATACGTATAACTGAGTTACGTCCATTTGATTATTATTTACGGCGTTTGCTATAGCAGAATTTAATAATTTTTCCAAATATTCACACGCAGATTTTGGAGTATTTTTTAATACTGCCATTGCATAATCTACAGGCTTGTTTCTTATTAAATCTAAGACTATTGAAACTTTTCTTGGTGAAATTCTAGCGTATTTTAAATGCGCTGTAGCTTCCAACTAATACAACTCCTCTCGAAACTTATTTATATTTTTATTTATTTTTTGCCCGTGGTTTTCGAACCTGCGTGGCCTTTAAAAGTTCTCGTTGGTGCGAATTCACCGAGTTTATGTCCAACCATATCTTCTGTGACATATACCGGAATATGTTTTCGTCCGTCATGTACCCCGAAAGTATGTCCTACGAATTCCGGAAATATAGTCGAAGATCTGCTCCAAGTTTTTAGAACTTTTTTCTCTCCGGATTTATTTAACTCTGCGACTCTTTTAAATAACACAGGCTGCACAAAAGGCGCTTTTTTCAAGCTTCTGCTCACTCAACTCTCTCCTTTCTATTATTTTTATTTTTATATTTAATATATTTTTAATAAATTTATTTAGAATTTCTTCTCTTGACAATAAATTTATTGGATTTTTTCTTTTTGTTACGGGTCTTGTATCCCAGTGCAGGTTTACCCCAAGGTGTAACAGGTCCTGGTCTACCGATAGGCGATTTACCTTCACCACCACCGTGCGGGTGATCGCATGGGTTCATGACAGATCCGCGTACAGTAGGTCTCCAGCCCATATGTCTCTTACGACCGGCTTTACCTAATTTTACGTTTTCGTGATCTATGTTTCCGACTTGACCTATAGATGCCATACATTCTACAGGAACGTTTCTGAGTTCTCCGGACGGAAGTCTCAACAGAGCTAATTTGCCTTCTTTGGCCATTAACTGAGCCATGATTCCGGCGGATCTTGCTATCTGGGCACCTTTCCCGGGATATAATTCTACATTGTGAACAAACGTACCGACAGGAATATCAGACAAAGCAAGTGCGTTTCCGAGTTTAATATCTGAATTTTCACCGGAAATTATTTCTTGACCGATTTCTAGACCCTGAGGTGCGATTATATATCTTTTTTCGCCGTCGGCATACTGTACAAGTGCTATATGCGAAGATCTGTTCGGATCGTATTCTAAAGTCAAGACTTTGCCCGGTACTCCGAATTTTCTTCTCTTGAAATCTATAATTCTGTACTTTCTTCTGTTTCCGCCGCCTCTATGTCTTACGGTGATTCTTCCGTAACTATTGCGTCCGGCTTTTTTGTTCAACGGAAGTAATAAGCTTTTTTCCGGCGCTACTTTGGACAATTTAGAATAATCTATAACCGACATGTTTCTTCTTGACGGGGTCGTCGGTTTATAACTTTTAATTGCCAATTATTTCACACTCCTCTAAAAATTTAAGCTTTGCGGAGGCTGACTCCTCCATACTTTCTTTTTTAATTTTAAATATTTATTAAAATTATATTATTTTTATTATATTATATTGTCAAAGAACTCGATGCCTTTGCTGTCAGGTTTCAAAGTCACATATGCTTTTTTCCAAGCCGGTGTGTACCCTGAATATTTTCCTTTGCGACGAAATCTTCCGCGTACGTTCAAAGTATTTACTTTCGCTACTTTTACTCCGAAAATTTCTTCTACAGCTTTCGAAATTTCAACTTTCCCGGCATTTTTATTTACTCTAAAAGTATATTTCTTATCCGGCATACCCTTCATGGTCTTTTCAGTAACAATCGGTTTTATAATAATATCATGTGCTAGCATTATGCGTACACCTCCTCGATTTTACTGATAGAATCTTTGAGTATAACTAAATTTTTGGCGTTTAATATATCATAAACGTTTAAATTATTAATCTGAGAAGTCTTTACGCCCGGAATATTATTCGAAGATTTAATTATCATATTATTTACTTCCGGTAAAACTATCAGAGATTTTCCCTCAGCTTTAATATTTTGGAGTATGTTTATCATAGTCTTTGTCTTGTACTCTTCGAGCTTAATATTATCCAGAACTATAATATTATTTCCCAAAAATTTGCTCGAGAACGCAGATTTTAAAGCTAATCTTTTGACTTTTTTGTTAAGTACATAACTATAGTCTCTCGGCTTTGGCGCGAAAACTATACCACCATGTCTCCATTGGGGTGCTCTGATAGAACCCTGACGAGCGTGGCCTGTACCTTTTTGTCTCCATGGTTTTTTTCCGCCTCCGGAAACTTCTGCTCTTGTCAACGCACTCTGTGTGCCCTGCCTTCTGTTCGCCAGATAATTTACGACTACATCGTGCATTACATCTTGATTCGGTTCGATCCCGAAAATGCTCTCCGGCAAATCTATAACTTCAACTTCTTTGCCCTGCATATCTAAAACTGTAATTTTAGGCATTATTTATTACTCCTCCTTTCGAACTTTATAACTAAGCTTTAATTTTAGTTTTCACGCTGTCGCGTATCAAAACTACGCCATCTTTCGGTCCGGGAACAGCGCCTTTTATAGCTATTAAATTATTCTCGACATCAACTTTTACGATCTTTAAATTTTGTACAGTAACTCTTTCGGCACCGAGATGTCCGGACATTTTCTTGCCCTTAAAAACTCTCGACGGGTCAGAACATGCACCAATAGAACCGCCTTTTCTTACAGTCGGTCCTGTACCATGAGTTTCTTTTAATCTTCCGAAGTTCCAGCGTTTAATTACGCCCGCCCAGCCTTTACCTTTGCTGGTTCCGATTACGTCTATGCTCTCGCCTTCCGCAAAAACATCCGCTTTTATAATATCTCCTGTGTTATATCCACTTATATCGTCCAATCTGCACTCTTTAATAGTACGCTTTGGAGCTACATCAAATTTATCAAAATGTCCTTTTTGCGGTTTGTTTACGAGTTTCGGACGTATATCTCCGTATCCGATTTGAATTGAATTATATCCGTCGCTCTCTACAGTCTTTTTCTGTATAACTACGCACGGACCGGCTTCGATTACCGTTACGGGAACGACTTTTCCGTTTTCATCAAAAATCTGAGTCATTCCGATTTTTTTGCCCATAATAGCTTTTTTCATTAATTTTCTCCTCCAAGCTAGGTTATTGGTTAACTTTATATTTATAAAATCAACATGACCCCGACTGCATGTAGGTTAAAAATAAAATAAAAATTATAATTTTACTTCTATTTCAACGCCTGCAGGGAGTTCGAGATTCATCAAAGAATCAATAGTTTTTTTCGACGGTTTATAAATATCAATTAATCTTTTATGCGTTTTCATTTCAAACTGTTCACGGCTATCTTTATTAATGTGAACCGAACGCAATATAGTAATAACTTGTTTTTCCGTCGGCAACGGAATAGGTCCGGAAATTTTTGAACCTGTTCTGGTCGCAGTCTCAACGATCTTAAGTGCCGCTTGGTCTACAATTTTGTGATCATAGCCTTTGGTACGCACTCTGATCTTTTCTTTTACTGCCATTAAGTACCCTCCTTTAATTTATATTAAATTTTCAAATACGAGCGTTTTAAACTCAACAACTCGTCCGGGTGTTTCGTGTTTAAATCCCGCAAACACACCGACATAACTATCTTCCGAACAGCTCGAAAAATTAAAATTCGCCCGATTCCAGATCAGGCATACTCCACGGAAATAACCAACTTATAAATATTTCTTATATATCTATAAGTTGCAACCTCCCGCTTCTTCGCAGATCGTTTCAGTCATGTGTTTTTATTATATCACATGCCGAAAATTTTGCAAGTTTTATTTGT
>JAFQKZ010000141.1 GCA_017414725.1 Clostridia bacterium | reverse complement strand
TGTTATTCCCTCTCATACTCTTCATACCGGTAAAATTAATACTCAAAAAATCGAACGCAAGCATCTTTCTTTTCGTACTCGCCTTAAACGCTTAGCTCGTAAAACTATCTGTTTTTCTACATCCCATTCTATGCATAATATCTTACTTGGTTTGCTTATTATTGTCATTGACTTTAGCTGTCATTTTTTCTAGGACAGGGCCGGAACTTAGAGGTACAATGAAAATTACGTCTTTTTAGCCCCTCCAAGACATAATATTTATTTATCAAATTGCACAAAAATAATCAAATCCCTTGAATATATATATATTATATAATAAAATTCGAATTACAAAATATTTTTATTGATTTTGTACAAATAGTTATATATAAGGGAAAGTGATTATTATGAGTAGATTATTTGGATCGGAAAATCGAAAAAAATTCAAACCTTGGTTGGAAAACAAGCAAATGGTCGACGAAACCACAACCGAAGAAAAATACAAAAGCTACGATGACAAGAAAAAACACGAAGCTGAACTTTGGGCCGATTTATTAAAGGAACCTTTACTAGAGTACAACAAGGACAACGCGGAGCAATTAAATGTAAATTACATGGCGGAAACAGATAAGATTTACAAGAAAAATGAAGCCTGCTTTTATATTATCCAAGTGTTGAGAAGATTGTTGCCAGACAAAACCATGACTGTCTGCACTCATACCAAGAAAGTGCAGTTATCAACTTTAGTCGGAAAAACTGATGATATAAGTCGAACCCGAAGAGCTCTACACTGCCTCAGGAACCTGTGTAGCACGGCCAAGCTATCGGGTATTGGGCAATTGCTGATAGCGTTCTTGTACTGGTTGTCAGATCAGCGGGGGTATACATCGTATGTAGAGTTAATGAAAGCTTTGAAAAAACTGAAACATGGAGATCTGCTAACCTCGCTTAGAAAACAATGTGGGAGAGATTTATGTACTACCTATGCGACGCATTTGGCATGCGCCGAGAAGTGCTTCCTATCTGCGCCCGAAATTATCAAAAAAGAATTACAGGTACGGGAGATTAGTTAATTATTTTTGCCAAAACCAAATTTTATCTTCAGGCAACGCAATTTCTTTGTTGGACAAATAACTTAAACTCCCGGAACCTGACTTGAAGTCAAAACTTAATTTATAAGAATACAAAGCTTGGCATTTATACTTGAAATTATATAATATACATAATAAAAATTTCACTCACAAAATATTTTTATAAATTTTGTACAAATAGTTATATATAAGGGAAAGTGATTATTATGAGTAGATTATTTGGGTCTAAAAATCGTAGAAATTTCAAACCCGATATTGAAATAAAGCAAACGGTCGGCGAAAGCAAAACCGAAGAAAAGTACGAAACATATGACAAAAAGAAAGAACACAAAGCTGAACTTTGGGCCTATTTATTAAAAGAACCTTTACTAGATTATACCTCGAAAAATGCCAAAAAAATAGGCGTAGATTACGCGGAGGAAGGAACAGAACTTTACGATAAAGTGAAAGCCTACTTTTACATTAGTCAGGTGTTTCGACGGTTATTACCGGATAGCAACATGATCGTGCAAACACATAATAACAAGGTAAAGTTATCAACTTTAGTCGGTAAAACTTCTAAAAGTCGCACACAGAAAGTTTTAAAGGCCCTTAGGGAGCAAAGCGCATCTGGAGAGGTGAACTTCTGGACGCGCTGGGTACTGGATTATTTCTTGTCTTGGTTATCCGGTAAGGCGGCTATATCACCAGCCATGCGGCACTTGGAAGCTTTGAACGAACTGCAACCTGGCGATTTGCTGTATATCCTTCAGGAGAAATGCAGTAATTGCACTTTGTGCAATGGTGTTCAGCCATACCTGGATACATCCTCGCCCAAGCCCGATTTTGAAATAGACCCTGAGACTTTGACATTAAAGTAATATTCGTTAATTATTATTTTTGCAAAACCAAATTTTATCTTCAGGCAACGCAAATTCTTTTCCGGACAAATAACTTAAACTCCCGGAATTAGTCTTGAAATCAAAACTTAATTTATATGAACATAGAGCCTGATATTTATACTTGAATTTTTTATTAATAAAATTTTTGCCGTACTTGCTGTCGCCCAAAATAGGATGATTTATATAAGACAAATGTGCTCGAATCTGATGAGTACGGCCTGTAAGTAATTTTATTTCTAAGAGACTCGTATTATCGAATTCTTTTAGAACAGTATATTGAGTCAGAATAGTTTTAGAGTTATCTTGGGAATTTGATTTTTTTGAAGTATTTATGTATACACGATTTTTAGAGTGATTTTTCTCGAGATATGCTTTTAATATGTCTGTTTTTTTGTCAAATATTCCGTATGCGTGACACAAGTAATATTTACTTATTTCACGCTGTTTTATTTTTTGGTTTAATATTGCCAAAGATTCTGAATTTTTTGC
>JAFQKZ010000140.1 GCA_017414725.1 Clostridia bacterium | reverse complement strand
GTGTCTTTGCTTATTTTTAAGACCCGAGATATATCTCTTATTCCGCTTCCATTTACTAACATACTTATTATCATTCTTTTAGTTTCCGGTTTTGCTCCATTATTTAAGTAGCTTTCTTGAAAACATCTCCCACAGTTCTTGCATTTTAAGCTTTGTATTCCCGTCGCTCTCTTTCCGTTTTTCACTACTTCTTCGCTTTCGCAATGTATGCATTTTATTTTGGTCATCGCCATCACTTTTCACCCTCTTTTCCTATCTTATCTCTCTCCTTTTTGTTTGTCAAACCTTCTAGTACACAACCTCCTACATCTGTACTCCTCAACTCTCTTGGGGCTCTACGCTATAGGATATGCCAATCAAATTCAATAACATTTACAAGAAACTCGAACATGGTATTATACGTAGCGTTATATTGAATTTACTATTGTTGTTTTTCGTTCTTTTCTTAGCTGACAATATATACAGTCTTCAATACTATTTAATCAAATTATTCAGATATTTTTTGAAATCACCTGATATTTCTGGATTTTTCAAACCAAATTCTATATTAGCTATTAAAATTTCCAATTTATTCCCCATATCATATCTTTTACCATTGAAATCTAAAGCTATCATATTTTGCTCGCGAGCCAGAACTTTCATAGCATCTGTAAGCTGTATCTCTCCATTTATTCCGGGTTCTGTATTTTTTAAAATTTTAAAAATCTCTGGGGTTAATATACACCTACCGAAAATAGAATACAACGAAAAAGCCTGATTAATACTAGGTTTTTCTATCATGTCTGTACATTTGTATATTTTTTCACGTATTTTTTGAATTTTCAAAGAACCATATTTATGTATTTCCGATTCAGGTACTTCTTTGGCTCCTACAACACCCAATTTGAATTCATTATAAATATCTATTAATTGTCTGCAAACCGGCCTTTTCTCAAAACTATATATAACATCGTCAGGGTATAATACTGCAAACGGTTCGTTATTAACAAAACTTTCCGCACACATAATAGCATGCCCAAGCCCTTTAGATTCATGTTGTCTGGTAAAATATATATTTAAATTTTCGTATTTTTTAATATTTTTTAATAAATTTTCTTTGTTCTTATTTTTGAGAAAACTTTCAAGCTCGGGATTACTGTCAAAATAATTCTCGATGATTTCTTTGTTTCTAGTCGTAATAATTAAAATATCGGTTATGCCAGAATTATAAGCTTCTTCTATTATATAATCTATAGCAGGACGATCTACTATAGGATACATTTCTTTGGGTAGAGATTTTGTTATGGGAAGAATTCTGGTTCCAAATCCCGCTGCAGGTATAACAGCTTTTTTTATCATAATTAATTTTATAACCCCTTAAATTTTAAATATTATTATTAATCTCACATAAAAAAATATTTTTATATTTTAATTTCAAATTTTCAAAACATATTTGAGCTTGGTTCTTACTGTCAAAAACTCCATAAACACTCGGCCCGCTACCGCTCATGCACGAACCAAGTGCACCGAGATTTATAAATTCTTGTTTAATTTTATTTATTAAATTTTTCTGAAAAATTAAACACTCGAATTTATTATATAAATTTTCGCATAATTTTTTAAGATTATTGTTTTTTATAGCATGCTCAAGATTATTTATTTTTTGAATTTGAGAAATATTATTGTTGTTATCAAATACAGAATATGCTTCTCTAGTCGAAATAAAAATATCAGGAGTTACAAGTACAATAAAATAATTCAGATTATTATTTATTTTATTTAAAGCAGTTCCGATACCGGTTGCACGAGCTGTTCCGGACATAATACAAAACGGTATATCACAGCCTATTTGCGCACCTATATTCATTAATTCTTGCTGCGAAAAAAAATTATTATAAATTTTATTTAGACCAATTAATATACCCGCTCCGTCGGCACTTCCACCGGCCAAACCTGCACCTATAGGAATATTTTTCGTGATTTCTATTAGCATACCTGTGTTTTTTATTTTAGATATTTCGAAAAATAAATTCGCACACCTGTATACTATATCATCTTCCATATTAATATTAAAATTATTATTATACTTAACACATATATTGCCGGTATTATTTAATATGATTCTAAGATTGTCACGCAAATCTATAGACTGCATAACCATATCAACTTCATGATAATTATCAGATCTTTTTTTTATAATTTCTAATCCTAGATTTATTTTTGCGTTTGCAGAAATATTAAATATACTAATACCGCCCCTTTAACTAAATATATATACTATGAAATATAATTTTTTGCACACAATAGTTCTGCTAATAGTATTGCTCCCCCGGCAGCGCCACGAACAGTGTTATGACTCATACTGACAAATTTCATGTCATATTGACTGTCAGATCTCAGACGGCCTATAGTGATTCCCATGCCGTTATAAATTTCACGGGCTGATTTTATTTGAGGCATGTCTTCTTCGTGATAATACGTCAAAAATTTTTCCGGAGAACTTGGCAAATTCAATTTTTGAATTTCAGGTACATAATTATTCCATAAATTTATAATTTGATTTATATGTATTTTTTGTTCAAGAGTCACGAACACCGCTGCCGTATGACCGTCTGTAACAGGCACTCGCAGGCATTGTGATGTAATATTCGGCAAATCTGCGTTTATTATTTTATTATCACAAATTTTACCCCAAATTTTCAATGGCTCTTGTTCTGATTTTTCTTCTTCGCCGTTAATGTACGGTATAATATTATCTATCATGTCCGGCCAAGTTTTGAAATCACGTCCGGCTCCTGATATAGCCTGGTATGTACAGACCAGTACAGATTTTAAACCGTAATTTTTTAATACATGAAGTGCGGGGACGTAGCATTGTATCGAGCAATTAGATTTAACTGCTATAAATCCACGTTTTGTGTTCAACCTTTTTTGTTGCACGGGAATTATTTCTGTATGTTCCGGATTAATCTCAGGAATAATCATCGGGACATCAGGAACCTGTCTATTAGCACTATTATTTGAAATTACGGGACATTCTAATTTTGCATATAACTCTTCAAGTTCTTTTGTATCTTTTTTTGACATGTTTACCGCACAGAACACAAAATCTACAGAATTGGCAATTTTTTGTGCATCGTTAATCACGTCTAAAATTTTCATATCTAAAATATGTTTGTCGAATTGATTTATATTATCAACTGTTTTTTGCTCTAAAATTTCTCTATATTTTTTATCTTTCGAACGTTTGCTTGCAGCTAATACTTTTATTTCAAACCATGGATGATCTTTTAATAAACTTACAAATTTTTGTCCTACTGTACCTGTGGCACCTAGTATTCCTACTTTATATTTTCTCATAATTTTTAGACTATTTTGTCAAATCAGTCTATTTGCACCGCCTAATTTATATATTTTTACAGATTCTTTAGAAATATATATAATATTCCTATAGTACCATTATATTAATTTAGCTGTCAAATGATATTTTTGGCGAAATAAAAATATTTTGTATAACCGGAGAATATATTATTAGCCAAATCGATTGACAATAGAGCAAAAAACAAAACAAATATTAAAAATATTAATTTTTTAGCACAATTAAAATTACAAATAAATTTTTTATGATTAATTTTACAACTATCACACTTATAAATTTATTTTTATATTTTATTAATAATAATTAAGTCCTACAAACCCACAGACTAATCAATAGACATAGTAATATTTTGACTACTTACAGTCTCAGAATTTAATACGAGTTTTTCTGAACTTTGATCTGTGATTGTCTTAGGTTTCAATTTTATATTATCGACTATTTTGTCCCAGAAATAATTATTTCCTTTCCATGATTTGTCTGGAACATGATCATAAAATTCATATTGAATAATTTTTAAATTTTTATCATCTAGAATAATTTTTTTATTTAGATTTTTTTCTATATCACTATCAAATATATTAATTAAAGTAATTTGTTTTTCAGGGAAAATAACTGAGAATTTTTTTATAAAATCGATCAGACTTTCATTTGTTTCGTCGTTTCTATCACAAATCAGAGCAATTGAACTAGATTCTTCTATAGTAGAAATTGTTTTTGTGGCTCTTATTTTCATTGTATTAGTAAAATTCGACTGTTCTTCTTCTAACGAATTTTCTTTTTCAAAATGATGTATAGAAGTAATATTATTTACTGTATCGAGTACAGTTCTATGTTTACTTGAGTTTTTTTAGGAATTTCTGATATGTTTTTGAAAAAGCTTTCGAATTTTGTTTCAAATAGAGTTATTACTGTATCTAAAGAATATTTCATCATCCAATCTAACGGTGCGGATTGGGTTCTTAATTCATGCTCTCTTAAATAATGTGCTGGACGGCAATCGTTTCCAATAGAAAATATACAGTCTACTTCTACACTTTCTATAATATTATTTATGTTATTTTCTTCTATATTTTTATCACAATTTTTATCACAAGAACATACTGATATTCCGAAAATCAACATAAATATTAAAAATATTAATTTTTTAGCACAGTTAAAATTACAATTAAATTTTTTCATGGTTAATTCTACACCTATTACACTTACAAATTTATTTTTATATTTTATTAATAATAATATTATTTTGTTTGACTATCATGTTAGGCTCTACAAATCCACGAACAGACACTAACGGATATATGGTAGTGTTTTGGCTGATTATAGTACCGGGATTCAGAACGGAATTACAGCCTATCTCGACATGATCTCCTACGAGAGCGCCCAATTTACGCAAATTCGTATTAATTTTTGTGTTATTGTAATTAACAGTAATATTTGACTTATCTGATTTTAAATTTGATATTATTACTCCGGCACCGAGATGAGATTTATAACCCAAAACAGAGTCTCCGATATAATTAAAATGCGGAGCTTGTGAATTATTAAATAATATAGAATTCTTAATTTCGGTCGAGTTTCCTACAACACAGTTTTCGCCTATAATCACAGAACCACGAATATACGCATTATGTCTTACTTGCGTATTTTTTTGAATTATAACAGGTGGTTCTATGTATACAGATTCGAAAATCTCAGAGTCTTTGGAAACCCAAATATTAGGTTTTATTTCCATATATTCATTTCTGGGTAATATCGGGCCCAGCTCTAAAACAAAATCGCGTATACTAGATAGAACTTCCCACGGATACTCGAATTTTAAAAACAAATCACGTGCAACAGTACTAGACAGATCAAACAAATTTTCTGATAAATTTTCTATTGTATTATTCATATTCATAATTGATTACAAACAAAACAAAAATTCGAAAATACATATAATTTTTGGTCGAGGTGACAGGACTTGAACCTGCGGCTTCCACGTCCCGAACGTGGCACTCTACCAAGCTGAGCTACACCTCGTAAATTCTGGTACGGATAACAGGACTTGAACCTGCAAAAACTTGCGTTTACATGGACCTGAACCATGCGCGTCTACCAATTCCGCCATATCCGCAAATTTATATATAATCACTTTATATCATACCATCAAAATAAAATTATAATTTATAAAATTTTATTTTGATGGTACGGGCGACAGGACTTGAACCTGCACAGTATTACCTACTAGGACCTAAACCTAGCGCGTCTACCAATTCCGCCACGCCCGCTTATTATTAAAATCATAACACTAATATATTTTCATGTCAAGATTTTTAATAAAATTATAATATTTCGGATTTTTGTTTTGCTAACTCCTTTTGTGTTGTTTATTTTTATTGAATTTGATTAATTTGTGATGCCGGAAAAGAAATTACAAATTCAGTATATTCATTTAATTTACTGTTTACGGATATAGTTCCGTTGTAATCAGTAACTATATCGTGTGCAATCGCAAGCCCTAAACCGGAGCCCTCAAAACTTATATCATTTTCAACTATACTTGAACGATAATATTTATTGAATATTTTGTCAAGTTCTTCTTCGGGGATTCCGATACCGGTATCACGAATTTTCACGAATACCATATCTTGTTCCTGATTAATATCTATAAAAACTTTTCCATGTTCTCTATTATATTTTATAGCATTTTCGATTATGTTTGTCAATAGTCTGGAAAGTTTGTCTTCCGGAATCGAAACATAAATATCACTGGAATTACTGTTAATATTAATATCAATATTCTTCTTACGTGCAAGCGGAGTTAGTTCTTTCACGTATTTTCCTATCTGTATATTTAAATTATATTCTTGTGAATTATTTATGTTATTAATATCCTGATTTTTGCACGAGTATAATATCTCATTTATCATGTTTAGCAATTTATGAGATTCGTCTAAGATAATATTATAAAATTCTTTCGTAACTTCAGGCTTTTGCGGGCTTTGCAATAATAATTCTACGAAGCCTTTTATAGAAGTAATCGGGGTCTTTAAATCATGTACTATATCACGTAAATTATCTATATTTCTACTCATACTTATTCAAAGCGACAACTAAAATATTATATTTATTATAATAATAGTCGCCGCTTTTGCTCCCTCCGATAATATTAATTTTTAATATTTATCTGACATTGGCATGTTTAAAATATTTGGTTAATATTTATGCAGTTTCTTGCTGATCTTCAGGATTTATTTCTTCTTCTGATGCAAATCTGTAGCCTACACCGCGCACAGTCAAGACATACTTCGGATTTTCAGCATCTTCTTCGATTTTTTGTCTTAAATATCTGATGTGAACGTCAACTGTACGAGCATCACCGCTGAACTCTACGTCCCAAACTTTTTCCATTAGCTGATCTCTGTTTAATACTCGACCTTTAGCAAGCATTAGAGAAGTCAACAAGTCAAACTCTTTCATAGTTAAATCTATAGTTTTATTATGTTTAATAACAGTTCTGCGAGCTAGATTTACAGTTAATTCTCCGCAAACAATAACTTCATTACTTGCCGGAGTTATGTTCATGTACTCGTTTCTTCTTAATAAAGCTTTTACGCGAGCACACAATTCTTTTACGCTGAACGGTTTTGTAACATAATCATCAGCACCCATTTCCAGGCCCAGCACTACATCTACTTCTTCATTTCTGGAAGAAAGCATTATAATCGGTATAGTTTTGGTTAAATTATCCAGTTTGAGTCTGCCGCATACGCTCAATCCGTCCGGAGCAGGCATTACCCAATCCAAAATAATTAGATCCGGGTTACGTCTTTGTATTGCTTTTAACAGGTCATCGCCACCGGAAAACTCTTGAGTTTCATATCCACATTCGTTTAGAGCAACAGAAACTAATCTTCTGATATTCGGTTCATCGTCTGCTATATAAATCAAGCCTGATTCTAATTCTGCCATTAAATAAACACTCTCCTGAAATTATTTTTAATATAAATTTTAAAAAACCTAAACTTGGGATTATTAAATTTAGTTAAACTTAATTTAATAAAAACCAGACATATCCTAATAATCATAAATTGTAAATTAAATTAAAAATAAAAACAAGTATTTTTATAATATTTGTAATATATCACTAAATATGATTAATAAAAATTCTATTAAATCAATAGATTTTCGTCATATTGTCTTAAATTATGTGCATAAATCATAAACAAACATAATATTTTAACATTTTGTTATTTTAAATATTTTCATATTGTTTCTTAAATATTTTTATATTAAATTTTATAACTAGAGCTTTTTGGTTAAATTTAAATTAAAATAGCCAAATTTCAAATTATTGTTTTTTATTGTGATTTTTACATTTACATAATCAAGATAATTTTATTTTAAATTTTTCTTAGCATATTTATTTTTTGTAGCAAATCCCCCTCGTATATGTCTTTCTGATTTATTAATTTCCAGAATTTTTTTTACATCTGTATATATCGAAAAATTAATATTTTTTAGTCTTTGAGCAAGATCTTTATGTACAGTCGATTTAGATATTCCGAAAAATTTTGCTGTTTCACGAATTGTACTTTTATTGTCTATTATGTACTCGCCAAGTTTTAAAACTCTGGTTTCTATAGATTTGTTCATTAAAATATTCTCCTAATTATGAATTCTTACAAATTTATATGTAAAAATTCAGGAGAATAGACGCTGTTAAATAGTCTAAAGCAAAACCGCGTAAATATGAGCGAGCCTGTGAAAAAAAGTCTGTAAAAAGAGAAAAACTATGATAGTCATTACTAGGGCAAGACCGCACAAAAGAAGAATGAAAAGCAAAAGGATACAAGATAAAATAGAGACATGATAAAACAAATAACGCT
>JAFQKZ010000139.1 GCA_017414725.1 Clostridia bacterium | reverse complement strand
CAAAATAGGCGGTACAGACGCCGAGATGCCAGAGATCGAGCAAACGCCCAAGCCGAACATAAAAACGCAACCTGCACCCGATTTCAAACCCTTAGAGCGAAAGATTCGAAAGTCGGGAACAGGTTGCGTGTATCAGATAAACGATACCTTGTGGGAGGGCAGTTACTACCCAAGACTACCAAACGGCAAGCGTAAGAAATTTAATGTGTATGCTAAGACAAAAGAAGAGTGTGAAAAACTGCTAGCGGAGATGATTGAAGAGAAGAAAACTGCGATTAAAGTTGAAAAGCAGAAACAAAAAGAGGGCGACTCGTAAGAGCCGCCCTAAAAGTTGGAAAGCAGATTAAAAGAAATATATTGAAAATTTATTCTAAGTGATTTTTGTCAATAAATATTTTTAATAGTTCATCTTTAAGTTGATGTTGTAAATCATATAAACTATTATAAAAAACAATGTTTTTGTTTTGAATATCGAAAGGTAGATTGTTTTTATTTCTTGATATAAGTATAATTGGTTTTCCCATACTATGACATATACCTAATTCGTAGAAAACATTCGCATTTCTACCGTTTAGATTAGCTATGATAACAGATGATTTTGAAATTGAAGTAATAATATGCGTAAGTATATCCTTGTCTCTGAATACTTCGTCTCCTCGTGTACATGTTAAGTTTACTTCCATACAAGTATTCTTTATTGCCTCAAATGTTTCAAATTCCCTTTCTAAAAACGGAGTAAGAACAAATACAGATCTTTTATTTTCGCTACAATCAATATTTTCAATTCCAAAATTTTTCTGTATTAATTCAACAACATTATCTTTGGTGGAATTTAATGTTTTGTTTGCTTGTGCAGAAACTACAAGATTATTAACATCGGCCCATCTACGTTCATTTTTCATTAATTCATCTTGAATTCTATATAGTCTTTCTTCATAGTAAGCCCTAGTTCGATCAAGTTCAATTCGATTTTTTTCATCATTATATTTGCTTTGACGATTTCTAGATAAAATATCAATTAGAATAACAGAAACACACATTATTAGTGTGATCGTGATTGTTAATATAACATATATTTCGTTCATAATCAAACACCTCCTAAAGATTGTAAAAGTTCAATAGAGTGATATAGACTAGGAATGGCAATTAAATATCCTATAGCCACTCCCAAAATCAAGTGTAATGTTTTTTCGGTTTCGGAATATTTCCTAATGAAGAACTTTGAAGATAAAACTGTAAAAATTAATAAGAGAATATAAACAACAAAGCAAATAAAGCCAGTAGCCAACATTTCTGACATATTTTCGAAATTGATTTGATTTACAATAGCGATTATAAATGAGATAACAAAAGAAATTGCTAGGGACATAATATCGATAGATGTCTCTACTATTATACGTTTAATTCTTTCTAATTTTACTGTATCATCAACAGAAATTTTTAATACGGCAATAATAATTAAAACGATAATTGGACAACCATATTCAACGCATTTTAACAAATTAACACCTCGTTTTAAGATCTATACTACCATTTTAATCCATTTAACGACATTTTTCAAGTGTATTTGTAAAAATTAAAATAAATAAGAAAAGCAGTTATGACCGTTCGATCATAACTGCTTTTGGTCGAGGTGACAGGGCTCGAACCTGCGGCATCTAGTTCCCAAAACTAGTGCGCTACCAACTGCGCCACACCTCGATATTAAGTTGTTTTTTGCCCAAATTTTTGAAAAATTTTCGGGTTGTGGGACAAACTGTGGTCAAATTTAATTTTGACTGCTTTTTTAATTTTTGTAAATCGCTGAAAACCGCATAAATAAAGGGTTTTCGCGGTGGTGTTGAATTTCAAGAGTTTTAACTGCTGTGTGCTCCCAAAACTAGTGCGCTACCAACTGCGCCACACCTCGATATTAAATTGTTTTTTACGTCCGAAAAGTGAAAAAGTTTTCAATTGTGGGACAAACTGTGGTCAAATTTAATTTTGACCGCTTTTTTAATTTTTGTGAAGTCTCGAAAACCGCAGTGTTGAGGGCTTTCGGGCGGGTGTATAATTTTAGGGGTTTTCGTTACTCACGGCTCCCAAAACTAGTGCGCTACCAACTGCGCCACACCTCGATATTAAGTTTAATTTTACAAATTGAAAATATCCACAACTGTGAGTTTTGGATATTTGAGGTGCCAGAAATTTATTTCTGCTTGAAACGTAGATAAATTTCGACCGCGGCGCTTTGTTTTACTCGCGGTATCGTCCACCGGACGCGCTCGCAACCTCACCAAAAACTAGTGTACTGCCAATTGCGAGAAGCACTGACCTTTGCGACTATTCCCTGAAAGGTCGCAATTCGGCAAAGCTGAACCAGCTTTTTAAATCTCTCTCATATTTACAAAATTAAAAAGGAACCGAACCTTAAGGTCGGTTCCTTTTGATTGGCGGAGACGGCGAGATTCGAACTCGCGGGGGATTGCTCCCTAACTGATTTCGAGAATTGTGGCTCTAACCGATTTTAAAAGTACGTATTAGAATTTATTGGAACTTTGAAAACCCTAAAAACCCACTGTTTATAAGGGTTTCAAGCACCCTCACTACTCGAAAACCGCACCAATTCACAGGTCGCGGTTTTTTCGTGCTTTTGGAAAATTCTAATAAATTTCTAATGCGTTTTATTAGATTATCGTTAGAAAAACGCTCTTTTTTGCCCGAATTTTCACCCGTTTGGCAGTGCTTTCAAATCCGCGGTTCACTGCTACAACACCCAAAATCATACGGGCAAATTGGAATAGTTTACCGACTAATCTAAATCTATTTTTCTCTCCTTTTTGCCGGGAACTGCTT
>JAFQKZ010000138.1 GCA_017414725.1 Clostridia bacterium | reverse complement strand
GCAGCATTAAATTTAATCGCTTCGTCACACAAATTTTGTATATTTTTAAAACTTGAAGTGACCGATAAATTTGTATGATCGATTTTTTGTAAAATTGCATTTAATCCCAAGTTAAATTCTCTCCAATTTTAATTTATCTCGAGCCTTTTTCGTAAGGAATTCCGGACGCTTTCGGTGCGGACGACCTGCCCACGAACAAAATTAATACTATTATAGTTAAAACATACGGTATCATTGCTAAAATACTTGACGAAATATTGATCTCGCCACCGCCCAAAATTACGACTAATGCCTGTGAAAATCCGAACAGTAAACACGCAAAATACGCTCCGAACGGCCGCCATTTTCCGAAAATCACTGCTGCGAGTGCGATAAATCCCTGACCGCTGATAGCCGTCGGCGTGAACTGAGATATGATCGCTAGTGTCACGGTTCCGCCTCCGAGACCTGCCAAAATACCGGAAATTATCACGCAAAAATATCGTATTTTGTAGACTGAAACGCCCAAAGTATCGACTGCTGCGGGGTGCTCTCCGGTCGCTCTGACTCGCAAGCCCCATTTCGTTTTGTACATTATGAACCATGTTAATAGTACTATTATGAGTGCCAAAATTACGCTTATGTCTATATTAAAATTAGCAAATTTAGTGTCTTGTAATAATTTTGTGTTGATAATTTTTGGTAATTTTGACGGTACCGGTAAAGACAAAGCTGCTCCGTCAAAAAAATATTTCGATAAAAATATTGCCAGTCCGGGTCCGATTAAATTTATCGCGAGACCCGATACTGTTTGGTCTGCACGGAAATTTATCGATGCGATCGCGTGCAAAAGTGCCAGTAAACCGCCTGAAATCCCGGCACATAATAATCCGAGCCATGCGTTTCCCGTGAAATATCCGACAGTTGCACCGGCAAGTGCTCCGATGCTCATCATGCCCTCAATTCCGATGTTTACTACGCCGCATTTTTCAGATATCACGCCTCCGATCGCCGCGAGCGTCAGCGGTGCCGAGTACATTAACGTAATCGAAATCGCTATTAAAATATTACTTAACATTCAGATTCTCCTCTCTTTCTAAATATTTATTTAACAAAATCGGAACAATTCTTATAATCGCAACAAAAAATACTATAACACCAATTAGAATATTTATAATTTCGGACGGAGCGCCGATTTTGTACTGCAGAGATTGACCCGCGTAAAGCAGACCGCTGAACAAAAGGCCCGCGAAAATACAACCTATGGGAGAACTTCCGGAAATCAAAGCAACAGAAAGTCCGTTGAAACCGTAATTTTCGAACATCGAAAGCGTCTGAATATTGTGACTTGAGGTCCCCGTAACAGTAAACGCACCGGCAAGACCGGACAATAATCCAGAAATTACCATTGTAAATATAATATTTCTCTCGACATTAATACCGGCGTTTCGAGCGGCATCCGGATTTAGCCCTGACACGCGAAGTTCGTAGCCCTTTTTGGTTTTGTAAATCAAAAACCAGACTAAAACACAAATTATCACACAAAATATAAAATTTAAATTAAAATCTGTTTTTAAAATTATGTCATTTAAAATAAAATTATGTTTCAAAAACTCGCGTCCGGACTCTGAGAACTTCCAATTATTCAAAACCAGAGTATACCCCGACGGATTTATCATGTAAGTGCCATCGCTGTCAGGCTTGTGAAATCTTTCACACATAGAAACGTAATTACAAGTATACAACGCGATCCAATTTAACATAATACTCGTCAAAACTTCATGGATTCCAAATTTAGATTTTAAATAACCCACGATTGAACCTAATAATGCGCCGGCGAGCATGCCCGAAATTATTACCAACGGAATTTGAATCACAGGATGAAAATCAAATATAATCCCGGTAATTACAGATACGACTGTAGAAATTATATACTGACCCTCGGCGCCGATATTAAATAATCCGGACTTAAAAGCAAACGCAACGCTCAGACCCGTGAGAATCACAGGTACGCTTTTTAAAATTACGTTAATTATAAATTTAGGTCTAGCGAAAATCGAGTTAAAAATTATCGCCATTGAATAACTCGCGCTGTACCCTGTAACTAATAATATCCCGCAGGCTACCATGAATCCGAAAAAAACGGCCATAAAAGTGCATGCGAACGGGGTTTTCAGAAATTTAATTATCCTGTGCTTCATTGGTTTTTCCACCTGCCATTAATAATCCTATGTTGTTTTCATTTGCCATTTCCTGGGAAAACTCGCCTACAATACTTCCGTCATAAATCACGCCGATTCTATCAGAAATATCTAAAATCTCGTCTAGTTCCAGCGAAATCAACAAAATTGCTTTATTTTGATCACGCAATTTTATCAATATTTTATGAACATATTCTATTGCTCCGACGTCTAGACCTCGTGTTGGCTGAACGGCAATTAATAAATCAGGGTCATTTGAGATCTCACGTGCAATTATCAATTTTTGTTGATTTCCACCAGAAAGATTCCGAATTTTCTGATTTTTACAGTTACTTGGTCTAATATCATAGTCTTGTATTAATTTTTCTGTGAACTTATCTCGCTCTTCGTAATTTAACATATTATTAACACAAAACGGCTTTTTGCTGTACTTTGTTAAGATCATGTTATCTGCTACGGACATCGACAAAACGCAACTGTTTTTGTGTCGATCCTCATGAATTACGGAAATTTTGTGATCCAAAACATTTCTCGTGCTAGTGTTCTGAATCTCACTATTATTCATGATAATTTTTCCGGATTCAACTTTACGCGTACCTATAATAGCTTCCAACAATTCTTTTTGCCCGTTGCCCTCAATGCCCGCAAGCCCGTAAATCTCGCCTTTTCTGAGCTCCAAACTCAAATTCTTAACAGTTTTTAAATTTCTATCACACAGAACATTAATATTTTGTATCTCGAAAATTTTCTCGCCGGGTTTTGCCGGAGTTTTATTTACTTGTAATTTTACCTCACGACCGACCATTTTTTGAGCAAGATTTTGTTCAGTTTGACCAATCACGTCTACTCTGTCAATAAATTTTCCTTTGCGAATAATCGTACAAGTTTCGGAAGATTTTTTGATTTCTTTAAGCTTATGCGTGATTATAATTACAGTCTTATTATCTTGCTTGAGATTTTTGATTATATTCATAAGCTCTTCAATCTCGTACGGCGTCAAAACAGCCGTCGGTTCATCGAGAATTAATATCTCGGCACCCCTGTACAGAGCTTTCAAAATCTCGACTTTTTGCTGCGTACCAACGGAAATATTTCTAACTTTTTTCTTTAAATCTATGTTCATATTATATTTAGAAATGATTTCTTGAACTTTTTTTCGGGCTTTCCGAGTGTTAATCACGCCGAATTTATCAGTAGTTTCGTTGCCCAGAATAATATTTTGCATGACAGAGAACTTCTCTATCAACATAAAATGCTGATGGACCATTCCGATGCCGTGATTTATCGCAACGCTCGGATTTTTGATATCAACAGGCCTGCCGTTTATAAAAATCTCGCCGGAATCCGCACCATAGATACCATATAATATGTTCATGAGCGTACTTTTTCCTGCACCATTTTCACCTAAAATTGCATGCGTTTCGCCTTTTTTTACGTCTAAATTCACAAAATCCAGCGCCCGATGATTATTAAAAATTTTTGTAATCCCACGCATTTGCACAGCAAATTTATCGCTAATCTCAATATTTTCCAAATTTATCCTCCTTTTATATTATATAATTATATCATAAATTATTAATAAAATTATTATATTCTGTTAAATTTGACGGCGGGATTATTTTTCCTGTACTAATTTTTTCTTCGATTTTTTTGGTTAACTTAGATACTTTTTCGCTCATATTCGGATTATTTTCGGGTATTCCGACGCATTTTTCTTTGATACCAAAGTTAAAAGTTTGACCGGCCAGATTTTCGCCGTTCATGACTCTTGCAGCTATAATCTCAATCGCTCGACCAACGTCTTTTACCGCAGATGTCAAGATATTATCCGGAGCAAGATTTATCTGATCCATATCAACGCCAATCGCGTACTTATCGCGTTCTTTTGCGGCTTCGATAACCCCGACCCCAGCTCCACCGGCGGCATGGAACACGATATCGCATTCATCGAACATCTTGATAGCAACAGCTTTACCCTTGGCAGAATCGGTAAATGTTTCGGCGTACTG
>JAFQKZ010000137.1 GCA_017414725.1 Clostridia bacterium | reverse complement strand
TCACCATAATAGTTTAAGAGGAACAAAAAATGCATTACCGCATTCTAGAGCCTACCCATACACTATTGTCAGAGATTTTTTAAGCAAGAATAATTTTTCGTGCATGTTCCGTGCTCATCAACCTGTATCAAATGGATTTAGACAAGATTTCACATCTCCACCGAACAACTGTTCAGAATCTTTCAGCTCAGTGCCTCATTATACCGTGTTTTCTTCGGCGAATTATAGTGAATCTGATCAGCCAGCTTCTATTGTGAGAATTAACTCTAATCATGAAAAATTTAACGTGATAAAATTTGGTGGAGAAAAATATAATTCTTCAATGGGCAATAATATTCCGGATTACGAAGAAATTGAAGTTAGTAACGAAATCAGAATTTGATATATTATTAATATAAAAATAATATTGAAGTATTTTAATGTATATGATAGAATAAAAATAAATATTTTTTGAAATTATCTGGAAATTAGTTTTTGCGTGAGGTGAAATAAATGAGAGAGGGTATTCATCCGGAATATCATGAAGTTGAAGCTAGATGTGCATGTGGAAATGTGATTTCAACTAAGTCTACTGCAAGAGAAATTTCTGTAGAAGTTTGTTCAAAATGCCATCCGTTTTATACTGATAAACAAAGATATGTGGATACCGGCGGCCGTATTGGTAAGTTCAAAAGACGTCTCGAACAATCTGTCAAAGCGTAAAATAATAATAGGCGACGCATGTTGTATTACTGCGTGGCCTGTTGTTTTAAAATAACGGTGACGCAATATGAAATATAACGTAATTTCTGAAGAACAGGTATTTGAAGAAACCGAAAAAAGATCTAAATTTATAACATATAGTTTCAAAGTTAATACTCAGGAACAAGCTGAAGAAAAATTAAATATAATTAAAAAAACGCACTGGGATGCTAGACATCATGTATATGCGTATGTAATTCAAAGCGAAAATAATGGTGTTTTAGAAAAATCTTCTGATGACGGCGAGCCTTCGGGAACCGGCGGTGCACCGATTCTTGAGATAATCAAATCTAATAATATAAAAAATGTATTAATTATAGTTGTTAGATATTTCGGTGGGGTATTATTAGGTACCGGAAATCTCAGACGCATGTATAGTTCCGGCGCGAAAAATATTGTTTCTATTTCAGCTCTGAAAACTTTAAATTTATGCAAAAAAATATCGGCAATATATGATTATAAAAATCACGATAATATTATAAATATTTTATCTAATTTTAAAACAAAAGTAATTAATATAGTATATGAAAACAATATAACTCTTGAGTTTTTTGTTTTATCTGAACAATCCGAAAACATAATTAATACTATAAATAATATTTTGAAATCAAAAGATAGCACAAAAATAATATCAGAAGATCATGAATTTATTTGATTTTTATAAATAGGTGATTATAATCATGAGCGATTTTGAATACATACGTAAATTAACTGAAGAAATAGAACAAAAAAATTTGTGTTCATGGGCAACTCTATCAAGCAAAACTCTCGGACGTGAAGTTTTCGAAGAGCCTTGTGATATTCGCACGGAATTTCAGCGTGATCGTGACAGAATTATTCATAGTAAGTCTTTTCGAAGACTAAAACACAAAACTCAGGTTTTTATTGCGCCTATAGGCGATCATTATCGTACCAGATTAACACATACTCTTGAGGTTTCTCAGATAGCAAGAACAGTAGCACGTGCTTTGAGATTGAACGAAGATTTAACAGAAGCGATTTCTCTAGGTCATGATTTAGGACATTCCCCGTTTGGACATGCCGGAGAAAGTGCACTGAATAATTTATGTCCAACTGGGTTTAAACACTATAAACAAAGCGTTCGAATATTAGAGCATATAGAACGTGATGGCATTGGTTTAAACTTAACAAAAGAAGTAATTAACGGAATATTGTGTCATACTTCAGGCAAACAAGCTTTTACGCCTGAGGGTAGACTAGTGCGTATTTGTGATAAAATTGCGTACATTAATCATGATATTGAAGACTCTATGAGAGCCGGAATATTAGAGCCGAATTCTATTCCGAATTATTTAATTAAAAATCTTGGAGATACGTGTTCTGCACGAATTGACACTCTTGTAAAGTCACTGATACAAAATAGTAAAGATAATAATATAATCATGAGTGCAGAAGCAACCAAAAATTTCGAAGAAATTCACGAATTTATGTACAAAAATGTATACTTGAACAAAAGATCTTTTTCTGAAGAACACAAAGTCCCGTTTGTGATAAATTCTCTATATAATTACTTTAAGAATAATTTTGACAAGATTCCTAGTTATTTGCAGAAATTATCGCATAAAGATGGCCCTGACAGAGTCATATGTGATTATATTTCAGGTATGACAGATGAATTCGCTATAAATTTATTCAAGAAAATATTTTTACCCGGAGCCTCAAAAGTATATTAATAAATAACTTTATTTGACTTTGTAAAGAAATTATAGTACAATACTTTAGTGAGGAGTGATATTTATGCCAAAAATAATTTCAGAGACAGTTTTTAAAAACGAATACAACAATATTTCATCATTTTGCCATTTAAATCAAGAGCCCATATTTGTGACTAAAGATGGTCAGGGTGATTTAGCAATAATGAGTATTGAAAAATATGAAGAAATTTTAGATACAGCGGAATTTTATAAAAAAATTTGTGATGGGCTCAACGATTTAAGAAATGGTAGAGCTCGTCCATACAACGAATTTAGAGAAGAAATACTGAATGTCTGAGTATCAAATTTTTATTTCAGATCACGCCCAAAGAGACATAAAAGAAATTATCAATTATTTATCTTTGAATCTTATGGAACCACTTATAGCAAAAAATATTGCTTCTGAAATTGATAAATCCATTTCCAGTCTCAAAGAGATGCCACAAAGGCAGAGTTTGGTTTTAAGTAATCCAACGAAGCAAAATAGTTTCAGGAAACTACCAGTGAAAAATTATATTATATTTTTTGAGATTCATGAAGAACAAAAAGCTGTTGGCATTGTCCGTATATTATATGGTCGTAGGAATTGG
>JAFQKZ010000136.1 GCA_017414725.1 Clostridia bacterium | reverse complement strand
CCGTCTTTGTTAAATACATATTGCCAGTTTTTGTCTTTTGATTTATGAATTTTCAAATATTTTTCTAGCCCGTGCTTCTTTATTTCTTTTTTTAAATCTTTTTGTATTTTCTCGATTTCTTCTTTGCTCAAATTACCTATTTTATCTTGTACTTCAGAAATACTCATAGAATTAGAAGTCTTTGTATTACTAATAGCTTGAATATTCTGGTTTGAAATATTACCCGTGTACATTGAAAGCGTACCTAATATCGTAGCCATGGTTTTTGAGAAAAATTTATTTGTTCCACCTGAAATTGTGTCTATTTCTGAATCATCTAAAATATTTATATTTTCTTGTTTTAATAAATTATCTAAAATTATTAGCAGAAAATCTCCAAATTCTTCTTGAGAAATATTATTATTCTCTGTTTCTCTATTCAAAAAATTATAAATATCGTCAATATTTTTTAGTAACAAAAATTCCGAAAGTTTGTTTTTATTTTTTATAATCTTATCAAGGGCATTTATTATATTATTGTTTGTATTATTCATAATTTACTCATCTCACTTCTCTTTTTGAATTTTATTTATTATCTGTATTAGTAACATTAATCATTTTAAAAGATTTTATATTTAAAATATTACATATGGGCTTGATTAGAGATTTTATGCTAGGATTATAATTAATATTTTTAGAGCCCTGTGTCAAGAGTAATAGTAAATTTTTAGGTTTCTCAAATATAGATTTTCTATGTTTTTGAAAATAATAATAATAAATTTGGAAACGGTCCAGAATAGATTTTAGCGGAGACGGAAAAGAAGCATTATAAATTGGCGAAGCGATTATAATAAAATCACTTTCTATAAGTAAATTATTAATATTATCCAGATCTTTGAATATACAAAAATCATAATCTCGGCAAAACTTACAGTCTATGCACGCATGAATATTTTCGTTATATGCATAGATTATATTTATTTTGTAATTTGAGTTATCTAATTTTTTTTTGATAAACAAATTCAATAGTTTAGCGGTATAACTGTCTTTGTGTGGGGAACCAAAAAATACGACAATATTTTTGGTTTTTGTATCCATAATATCACTCCAATCACACAATAACGAATTTCTTGAAATCCGTAAAAAAATATAATAATATAAATAATATAAATTTTTGAGGAGAATAAAATTGTTCAAAATACTGAAAAAAGAAATTTTAAATAATACTGTTTCAATGATGAAAATTCATGCTCCGTATATCTCAAAAAAAGCATTGCCCGGACAATTTGTTATAATCAGAATAGACGAATTTGGCGAAAGATTTCCGTTGACTATATTTGACTATGATAGAAATTTAGAAACTATAGATATAATATACCAAAAAGTCGGTACCAGCACAATGAAACTGGATAAATTAAACGAACAAGATTATATTTTAGATATCGTTGGACCGCTTGGAAAAGCCAGTGAACTTGAAAATTATAATAAAACAATAGTAGTTTCAGGTGGTGTTGGTGGAGCTATAGCATGTCCGCTGTCCAGAAGATTAAAAGAATTGGGAACTCACACAGAAATTATTTCAGGTTTTCGAACAAAAGATCTGGTAATTCTAGAAAAAAACATGCGAGAAATAGATAATAATTTGGTAATATGTACTGACGATGGTTCATACGGTCGTAAAGCTCTTGTGACTGAGATTTTACAAGAAAAATTAAATAAAAATAAATATGATTTAGTAGTAACAGTTGGACCAATTGTTATGATGAAAGCCGTGTGTGAATTAACTAAAAAATATAATATAAAAACTATTGCAAGTATGATTTCTATTATGATCGACGGAACAGGAATGTGCGGTGGCTGTAGATTAACTGTCGACGGACAAGTTAAATTTGCATGTGTAGACGGACCGGATTTCGACGGACATTTAATAGACTTTGATGAAGCTATTACGAGAAATAATATGTATCGTAATGAAGAAAAAATATCACGTGAAAAGTACTGTAATTTGAAATTATTATAAAATCACAAGAAAGAATGATAAAATTTTGATTATAAATAATAATAAATTTAAAGAACCGGTAGAAATTTTAAATAAAACCGAACGTGTTTCCAGTTTCAAAGAAGTCGAATTTGTATTGTCCGACAGTAATGCCCTAAAAGAAGCTCAAAGATGTTTAAATTGTAAAACTAGGCCGTGCGTTTCAGGATGTCCAGTGGGCGTGAAAATTCCTGAATTTATAAATTGTATTGTCAATAATAACCTAGAAAAAGCTTATGATATTATTTCTGAAAATAATTTTTTGCCGGCTATATGTGGACGTGTTTGCCCTCAAGAAAAACAATGCGAATCCAAATGTGTAAAAAACAAAATTGGCGAACCTGTAGCTATAGGCCGCCTTGAGAGATACGTATCTGATAAATTTATACAAAAAAATAATAATTATAAAAATAATACAAATAAAAATAGCAGGAAAATAGCAGTTATAGGTTCAGGGCCATCGGGCTTGACGTGTGCTGCGGAACTTGCTTCCAAGAATTTTCAAGTAGATATTTTCGAAGCTTTACACACTCCCGGCGGAGTATTATCTTACGGAATTCCAAAATTTAGGCTCCCGAGAAATATTCTGGACTCAGAAATTTCGAAATTAAAAAACCTTGGAGTAAATATAAAAACTAATATAATAATCGGCAAAAGTTTAAGTATCAAAGATTTATTTGATATGAATTATAGTGCTGTTTATATTTCTACCGGTGCAGGATTGCCAAAATTAATGAACATTCCGGGAGAAAACCTAGTAGGAGTGTATTACGCTAATGAGTTTTTGACGCGTGTGAATCTCATGAACGCACATGATACAAATTATGATACACCTATGAAAATTCCAGAGAAAATTCTGGTAATCGGCGGCGGTAACGTTGCTATGGACGTCGCCAGAACAGCCGTTCGCATAGGCTGTAAAGAAGTTTTTGTAATGTACAGACGCACCGAACAAGACATGCCCGCTAGACGTGACGAAGTTATTCACGCAAAAGAAGAAAATATTAAGTTTTTATTTTTAAAAACACCTGTAAAATTTATAGGCGAAAATAATATTCTTACAGGTCTGAAATACGTAAATATTAACATAAATAATAACAAACTCGAACCTGATTACACTCAAGAATTCGAGCTAAAAATCAATAATATTATAATAGCCATAGGAAATAATTCTAATAAAATTTTATTCGAATCTGAACATAATAATATAAATTTTGAACCCGACGGCAGAATCATAACAAATACCGAGACTACTCAGACTTCTATGAAATACGTATATGCAGGTGGAGATGCCGTAACTGGTGCTGCGACAGTTATAGAAGCGATGGGCGCTGGAAAGCGCGCTGCCGAACAAATACAAAAAGACCTAGAAAATATATAATTTTTTAAGAATTATTATTGACAAGCAAAATACATGTAAATATAATATTAAATAGTAATGAGGGTATAATCCTTGATTGATACGCTCCGCGCTGAATTGAAAATTCTTGCTGGCGGAGGTGATATCATGAAAAAGATTCTTTCAAAGCTAATCAAGTTGATCTTGAAGAAGTTGCATAGAAAAAAACAACCTTAGAATGAGATTGAAATTTCTATAAACCTATTTATCATCAACAAGGATTAATGCGAAAACCCTCATTACTACTATTATATAAATAATATTAAAAAAAGCAAACTAAAAACAATAATACAAAATTATTACCGAGAGTCTTTTCGGTTTCTGTAAAATTCTATACCAACGCAAATGGAAATAGATGGATTTGGTATATCTCAATCTGGAGTTATAATTTTATTTGACACACAGACAATACTCTAGTATAATTCATAAGAAATACTAGATTGGTTAGTAGATTACTGTTGAAAAGGGTGTTCGATATGATAGAAAACAAATTAAAATTCATGCTAGAAAATAATAAACTTGATGGTTTAATAAATAACAAAAGTGAAGCCGAAAAGCTTTGTAAATTAGGAACAACAGAAGAAGTACTTGACTTATTGAACAAATATGATTATAATGAAACTAAAGAGGTTTTCGAAAGAGAACTTTTAGAGATATTACAAGATATAAATCTGACTGAAGAAGAGTTAAATAAAGTGACCGGTGGAAACATATCAAACAGGCGACAAATAGCCAAATTTTTAGGAGTTATCTCGTTATCAGGATCAATTAATATGCCAACTACAATGGCTGGAAACGAAGCCTCTGTTAGAGCTGTTAAGAATCAAAAGGGCAAAAACTCTGGTTGGATGTCGAATCCTAAAGAGGACAAGTTAGCTAAGACTTTGACTGGCATAGTAGGAGCTGGCGGCTTTATCACACTAGGATCATTATTGCTTTATGGTGGGAAAAAGCTGTTTGGTTTGTCTGGTAACGAGATTAAACATGAAGAACGCGATCGCAGCACTGACACCAGAGTCCCTGAGGGGATGTCCAACGAAATACTTGCTGAGCTAGCCAGGCTTGTGGCCCCAAATGAAACCTGGGATGGAAGTCTAGCGAAAGTAAATTCCATAGTGGTATCATTGATAAAATCTCCTGTGCAAGATTACACTAACTTAGTTACGAATATATCCAACGACGATCTGGAAACCTATGCGAAACAAGGCCTGGAACTATGGTGTGCGAACACTAAAAAACATTATGATGAACAAACAAGAAGTATAACAAATACGGATACGTGGAATGCGAACTACGGATTGCTAGTCAAAGTCAGATGGGCCGTGTGGCTGTTGCTTATCAAAGAAAAAAAAGTAGAGAATGAAATCCTAAAAAGAAACGTACAGGTACGTTATTTTGAAAAAGACTCCGGCTACCAAAATAGTTGGACGTGGCACGAATACTGCAGCCCGTGTTGTCTTCCAACCAATTTGACGGGCTCCAGAAAACCATGCTCGTACCTCACCCAATGGTCAGGTCCGAAAATGTGCACCGTAAAGTTTACGATCTGGAGCCTAATCGACGACCTGCCTGAAAAAGGCCCGATAAGAAGATATACGGAGTTAAAGAGAGAAATGGAGGAAATAGCTGCTACAGTCCTGCCGGGATGTATGGACGAAAGCTGGTAGTAATAAGATATGGATGCGCAACAGATAACTGCCGGAGAGATCCCCCAAGTTACCGCTACCCCGGACCCTTTTGATATCGATTTTGGTGACCTATTTTAATTCAAGTAGATAGCTTATTTTTCCCAAATATTTAATCTAAACTCTAGATTGGTATATCTCAATCTGGAGTTGTTGTTTTGAATCGCGTAATTTATAGCTGTTTTTTCTCCTACGATAACACACACTTTTCTAGCACGAGTTACTCCTGTATAAAACAAATTTCT
>JAFQKZ010000135.1 GCA_017414725.1 Clostridia bacterium | reverse complement strand
ATCCGGGTTTTGGAATACCATTCCTATTTTTTTTCTAACATTATTATTGAACTCGGGCGATGCAGTATCAACACCATCTATCTTAACATATCCGCAATCAGGTTTTAACAAACCACCGGTTAACTTTGCTAATGTACTTTTGCCAGAGCCGTTCAAGCCCAAAAGCCCAACAAAATCACCTTTTTGCACTTCAAGATTTATATTTTTTATAATATCTTTATAATATAGATTTCTTAATTCTATAATACTTTTCATACAAACTCGCTTAATATTAAATTTTGATTAAAGAGGTGTTTCCAGACGGAATTACTATGTTTTTTTCAGAAACCGGAATCCCTATTTCGTCACACTCGACCACTCCGCCATATTTTGATTTTATATAAATTGACAACATACAGCTCATGACAGACGGCGAAATGCCAGTTGAATATGAATTTATAGCCAAAAACAACGGGTTTTTGCTCAAAATTTCGTTACATAATATCAAAAAATTAGATAATTTATCTTCTAATTTCCAAATTTCTCCATTCGGCCCTCTTCCGTATGACGGCGGATCCATTATGATGGCGTCGTATTTATGACCCCGTCTGATTTCTCGAAGCACAAATTTCTCGCAATCGTCGACTATCCATCGTATTGGTGCGTTTGACAACCCCGAAATCATGGCGTTTTCGCGCGCCCACGACACCATTCCTTTTGATGCGTCAACATGACAGACTTCGGCTCCGGCAGACGCACAAGCTAAAGTTGCGCCTCCAGTATAGGCAAATAAATTCAAAACTTTAATTTTTCTTTTAGATTCTTTTATTATATTTTTAAACAAATCCCAATTAACAGCCTGTTCAGGAAAAACGCCTGTATGTTTGAAATTCATAGTTTTTACGTTAAATTTTAAGTTTTTGTAGTTAATTTGCCATGATTCCGGAAGCTTTTTAATATACTCCCAAGAACCCCCGCCGGTACTTGAACGATGATAAATCGCAGAAAATTTTGTCCATCGAGGGTCTGTCTTTGGAGTATCCCAGATAATTTGCGGATCCGGACGCACCAAAACTTGGTTACCCCATCGTTCCAATCGCTGACCGCTAGACACATCTATTAATTCGTAATCTTCCCATTTAGCGAATCTCATATTAACCCCAATTTAACAAATATATAATTTAAACAGTGATATTAAAGAAATTTCGAATAGTTTCCGTGACTTCTGTTAACAAATTATTAAGTTCATGTTCGTTTTTATGCTCGATCATAACTCTAATCTTAGGTTCGGTGCCCGACTCCCTAACCAAAATTCTCCCGTCATTTTCTATCATGTTATTTATATTTTTTATGTACTCAACTATCTCGGGACTTTGATTCAAAAGCCCTTTTTGATTAGAATTTATAATAATATTATTGGTTTTCTGCGGAAATTTAGTTATCAAATTGTTAAAATACGAAGAATTTTCGCCTGAATTCACAATAATATCTAATAATTTCAGCGCCGTCAGCTGACCATCGCCAGTATTCGCATGGTCTTTGAATATCACATGACCCGACTGCTCGCCACCAAAATTGTAACTTTTATCCAAAATTTTTTCAAGTACATATCTATCGCCGACTTGAGTTTCAACAAAATTTATATTGTTTTGCGCGCAAAATTTCTTGAGACCGAGATTTGACATCACTGTCCCTACTACAGTATTGCCAGAAAGTTTATTATTTTTTTTGAGATTTTGTGCACATATACCTAAAATTGTGTCGCCGTCGATAATTTTCCCGTCATTGTCAATCGCTAGGCACCTGTCAGCGTCGCCGTCAAACGCGATCCCAATATCAAATTCT
>JAFQKZ010000134.1 GCA_017414725.1 Clostridia bacterium | reverse complement strand
TTCAAATTGATACTTGATTTTTTAAGTCCGTTCATGAACGAAGAATAATTAATATCGTTCATACGGCAAGCTGCTGAGATTCTTGTAATCCAGAGTTTTCTGAAATCACGCTTTTTCTGTCTTCTACCAATATAAGCATAATTTCCGGATTTCATTACAGCTTGTTTAGCCATTTTAAAATGCTTACTTTTAGCACCCCAATAGCCTTTAGCTAATTTTAAAACTCTTTTTCTTCTCGCTCTTGTTACGACCGCACCTTTTATACGTGCCATGCTAATACAACCTCCACAAATTTATTTAATATTTTTATAATTTATTTATACGGCATTAATCTTTCTAATTGAAGCATGTTGGTTTTGTCAACAGTTACAATAGTTCTAAGATGTCTTTTTCTTTTACGAGTTTTCTTGTTCAATATATGATTTTTATTAGCGTGTGCTCTTAAAATTAATCCCGTACCAGTGAATTTAAAGCGTTTTTTTGAACCGCTGTGAGTTTTCAATTTACCCATATTATAATCGGCTATCGTGCTAATTATCTAACACGTGTAAAAGCCTATTCACTACCTTTCTGATGTAAAATAATTTTCTGGACTTCAAATATCTAACTAAATATTATTTTTTGTATCAATAATATTAGTAGTTTTTAACTCAGTCGAAACCGAAAATACTTGTTCTGATGTACTTATAATATTTGTATTAGTCGACTTGTTACCCTAAATATCAACTTGAGTTGGTTCTGTTTCAGGTTTAACAGACGGCTGTACAGATTGCACAGGGACTTCCGGAGTTTTAAGCTTAGATTTCGGTTTTGGTGCCAAAAACATTAGCATACTTCTACCATCAAGTTTAGATGGCCTTTCAACGTTTGCGAACTCAGAACAAGATTCTGAGAATCTAGTCATCAGGTTATGACCAATTTCCGGATGTCCAAGTTCACGTCCTCTAAATCTGATACTTACTTTAACTTTATCGCCATGCGTTATAAATCTTTCAGCGTTACGAACTTTAGTGTCAAAATCATTTGTGTCAATATTAAGCGAAAGACGAATTTCTTTTATATCAACGACATGCTGATTTTTCTTTGACTCTTTTTCTTTTTTTGCCATTTCAAATTTATACTTGCCGTAGTTTATTATTTTACAAACAGGCGGCTGAGCTTTCTCGGCTATTTTAACAAGATCTAATTTATAACTGGCAGCTAAACTTCTAGCACTTGCAGAAGACATGATACCAAGCTGTTCTCCATCAATTCCAATAACACGAACTTCCGGATCAATTATCTGATCATTAATCTGATGTTCTTTGCTTTGAAGATCTTTGCTAATATTTAAGCACCCCCATAATTTCTTAATTCTCGAGAATCCTGAAATTTTCTTGAATTATTAGTTAAAACAATAAATTATAAAAACGCACAAATCAGACCAACTTTCTAACTTGTACAGTAAACAAAAAATATAATTCATCTTATATTTTTAAATATTTACCTAAGCACAGAGTTAAAAATCAACTGAGTAGGTGAGAACAGAATTAACTATTCTACTTGTTTTAATAACTTTTGATTTTAGTCTATTACGCGTGCATGTGTTTGTCAATAGTTTTTTTATAATTTTTTTCGATAATTTTGAATATACAAAAAACCGCCGGTTAGGCGGTTAACTTATCAACTTGATATTTTCCGGTTTGCTTTAGGGGTCTGTTCGGACTTAGTTTCAGTTTTTGTCTTTGCTGGTTTTCTGAAGTGTCTATCATATTCGTAATATCCGATCCCTAGTATCAATGGTAACAATGCTACGGGAATACCTAAACCTAGAGCATACGTTTTGCCTTTTGATGTGGTAGTTTTATGTTCGTCGTAAGAGGGTTCCTCGGCTTTACGTCCGCAAAGTTCGTATAACTTGGCAGCTAATACCTGTTTGTCGGCCTTAGTATCATAAATTTGGTATTCATCGGAAGCTTTATACGTATCGGGCGTGCAAAATCTAAACTTGTTATTTTGGGCGCTGGTATAAAGCACTTCGTCAAAAACTTTAGCTTTTTGGAGTTCTTGTTTGATCTTGCCCAACAGCTGACGTACTGCTTCACTATCAGGTACACCTTCGTCGGTTTTAGTTATGCATAAGACTACGTTTGGAACTTGACTTTCAGCGATTACGTTGAGAAAATCTTCAGTTTTTTGGTTTGTATTGGAGATGAAAAGGACACACAAGCTGGCGTCACGTAAGAATACTTTCGTAGTATCGAGAAATCTACTATCACCGGTGGTGTCCCATATCTTTATCTGACCCGCGGTGACGAAGTTCCAGCCTATCGTGGCCGCGTAATTCGAGTAGTAGCTATTGTCGTAAATTCTTGAAAACAGCTTGCTCTTGCCGGTTCCTTGTGGGCCCATGAAAACCATTCGTTTTTGGCCACCGGCACTTAGGTTGGTAGAGTGGAATAGTGTAGCAGTGAGTGTAGTGACGACCGCGTAACAAACCGAAAATATTTTTTTGAAAGTTTTATTCATAACTTTTTTCTCCTCAATTTTTCTTTTATGTTTTTATTATATCACATGTGTTTTTATTGTCAATAGAGTTTTTTATAATTTTTTATACACAAAAAACCGCCGGTTAGGCGGTTAAATTATTAACTTGATATTTTCCGGTTTGCTTTAGGGGTCTGTTCGGACTTAGTTTCAGTTTTTGTCTTTGCTGGTTTTCTGAAGTGTCTATCATATTCGTAATATCCGGTCCCTAGTATCAATGGTAACAATGCTGCGGGAATACCGAAGCATAAAGCGTACTTTTTGCCGTTGATGTGTTAGGTTTTCCAGTAAAAGAGTCGTATTCTATACTCTCTTCGTAAGAGGTTCCGGCTGCATAGGTCTCAGACTGGGAATCTTCGGCCTTATCCCCGCAAAGCTCGTATAACTTGGCAGCTAATACCTTTTCTTGTGTCGCAACATTATAAATGTAGGATTCATTGGAAGCTGTATACTCATCGGGCGTGCAAAATTTAAACGTATTTTTTTGGGCGCTGGTATAAAGCACTTCGTCAAAAACGGTAACGTCGTCTGGGAGTTTTTGTTTTATTCCGGCCAATAGCCTACTTACTTCTTCACTATCAGGTATACCCTTGTCGGTTTTAGTTATGCACAAGACTACGTTTGGAACATCATAGTCAGCAAGCATGTTGAGAAAATCTTCAGTTTCTTGGCTTTCCATGGAGATGGAAAGGACACACAAGCGGGCGGATTTGAAGCATCCGGCCATAATATCGAGAAATCTTGTATTACCGGTGGTGTCCCATAGCGTTAGCTGACTCGAGGAGGCGAAGTCCGTGCTCATCGTGGCCACGTAATCCGAGTTATAGCTATTTCCGCAAATTCTTGAAACCAGTTTGGTTTTTCCGGTTTCGCTTGGACCCGCGAAAACTATTTTGTGTTTTTGGCCACCGGCACTTAGGTTGGTAGAGTGGAATAGTGTAGCAGTGAGTGTGGTGACGACCGCGCAACAAACTGAAAATATTTTTTTGAAAGTTTTATTCATAACTTTTTTCTCCTCATTTTTCTATGTTTTTATTATATCACATGTGTTTTTATTGTCAATAGTTTTTTGTAAATAATTATATCATAATTTTCAAGCTTGTCAAGTGTTTTTTAAATTTATTTTATTTCCCAGAATTTAAAAAATGTAATATAATTAATTCGTTCTAAAATTTCAGAAATCAAAACGAACAGCACATTAAGACCGCAAAAAGGTCAGTAGTGGTACTACTGACCCCGAGCATTCGTTAGTTTTGTTGCGTTTGGGAACTCAGTCTACTTTTTCTATTAAATTATCTATCAAACTTTGCTGAAGCGTCACAGGGAAATCCCTTACAATCAAACGCAATTTCTCAAAAGTTTTGTGTGCAGACCAAGCACTCTTTTTTTCAGATATTATTTCTGTAAATAGTTCTAAAAAGACAATTTGTCCGAGAATCTGCTTAGAGCTAGGATGTTTTAAACTGTCATCATCTAAATTTTCATATGACATGCGTACTTCATCTAGTTCTTTTTCTAATAGTTTCTGAAAATCTTTGCTTTCCAACGATTTGTTGTCAAGAAATGTAGTTCTTAATTCATTTAATAATGTTCTTGATTTATCTCTAATTTCTTGTCTGTATAAATTTGGGAGACGACCTATTTCATTATTTATATCCGTGTACTGCTCAGGTGTAAAATACGCCCTAGCAGATTTGTTAGCTCCTCCCATGCCAAGTAAAAGGCTTGAACCAAGAATACATGATACCAAAGATTTTTTAATCTTTTTGAATTTTGTCAAATTCACAAAATTCCCTCCAAAATTATTTTTTATTCACCATATAAATAGTATGTATTTAATTATATCATAATTTTCAAGCTTGTCAAGTGTTTTTTTGAATTTATTTTATTTCCCAGAATTTAAAAAATATAATATAATTAATTCGTTCTAAAATTTCAGAAAGCAGGATAAACATGTCTAACGAAAAAAACAGCAAAAAATTGGTAGAAGAGATCACTCCAAGAGATACGGATTTCGCTCAATGGTATACAGATATAGTCAAAAAAGCCGAGCTTATGGACTATTCGAGCGTACGCGGATGCATGATCATGGAGCCGTATGGCTATGCGATTTGGGAAAATATTACTAAAATTTTAGACCAAAAATTCAAAGAAACCGGTCACGAAAACATTTCCATGCCCATGTTTATACCGGAAAGTTTGTTGCAAAAAGAAAAAGATCATATCGAGGGCTTCGCACCGGAAGTCGCATGGGTAACGCACGGCGGTTCGCAGGAACTTCAGGAAAGATTATGCGTCAGACCAACATCTGAAACTCTTTTTTGCGAGCACTACGCGAAAAAAATTCATTCGTGGCGAGACTTACCAAAATTATATAATCAGTGGTGTTCTGTAGTTCGCTGGGAGAAGACTACAAGACCGTTCTTAAGATCTGTCGAATTTCATTGGCAAGAGGGACATACTGTACATGCGACAGAACTAGAAGCTATGCAAGAAACACAAAATATGCAAAAATTATACGCGGATTTTTGTGAGAAAACACTAGACATGCCCGTGATACAAGGCCAAAAAACAGAGAGCGAGAAATTTGCCGGAGCAGAATTTACATATACAGTTGAAGCGATGATGTACGACGGAAAAGCTTTACAGTCCGCAACGAGCCATTATTTTGGAGATAAATTCGCACGCGCTTTTGACATAACTTTCCAGGACAAAAATAACAACACGCAGTACGCATACCAGACTTCATGGGGGATTTCGACTAGAATAATCGGCGGAATTATCATGACACACGGCGATGATCGCGGACTTGTTTTGCCGCCTGATATCGCACCTGTCCAAGTTATGATTATTCCGATCGCGATGCACAAAGCCGGAGTATCGGAAAAATCACTAGAAATTCAAGAAAAATTAAATAAAATTTGTAGAGTTAAGACAGATTTTACAGATAAATCTCCGGGCTGGAAGTTTGCAGAACACGAAATGCGTGGCGTTCCGATTAGATTGGAAATCGGTCCAAAAGATATTGAAAATAACCAGTGCGTGCTTGTAAGAAGAGATAATTTTGAAAAAATTACAGTGAATTTAGACACTCTTGAAGAGAATATAATAAAAACTTTAAAAGAAATTAAAAATAATATGTACCAAAAAGCTCTTGATAATTTGAACAGTAAAATTTATATAGCTAAAAACAAACAAGAATTTAATGATATTACAAAAAATAAAACTGGATTTATCAAAGCACATTGGTGCGGAAGTCCGGAGTGCGAGCAAGAAATCAAAAATAACACGAATTTCACTTCCAGATGTATTATAAAAGACACTGAAAATTGCACTTGCGTGAACTGTAACAAGAAGTCTAAACATGAAGTTTATTGGGCGAAATCATATTAATTTAATTATAAAATACTTAAGAATATATTAAAAACAAGAAGGAAAGTTAAAATTATGTTAAATAAATATATTACAGCTGACGGGAATTTTGCGGCTGCATATATAGCCTACGCGTTCACGGAAATCGCAGCGATTTACCCGATAACTCCGTCTTCGAACATGGCCGAACAAATGGACAAATTCCGTAGCGAGCACAAAAAAAATATTTTTGATTCTGAAGTCGAGTTAATAGAAATGCAGTCCGAAGCAGGCGCTGCAGGAGCGATTCACGGGGCACTTTCGGCAGGTTCGCTCGCCACGACTTTTACGTCATCGCAGGGCTTATTACTCATGATTCCCAACATGTACAAAATGGCCGGCGAGTTGCTTCCGAGCGTGATTCACGTTGCGGCCCGGACAGTCGCGACTCATGCGCTTTCGATATTTGGAGACCATTCAGATGTATACGCGTGTCGGCAAACAGGTTACGCGATGGTGTGTTCGAACAGTCCTCAGGAGGTCGTGCACATGGCGTTGTTATCGCATTTGAGCGCCATTTCGAGTCGTGTTCCGTTTATGCATTTTTTTGATGGTTTCAGGACTTCACATGAAATCCAAAAAATCAATATTCCTGATTACAAAATTATTAAAAATATGTTAGATTGGGATAAATATTATGAATTTAAAAATCGCGGTCTAAACCCTGAAAATCCAGTGATGCGTGGGACTGCTCAGAACGACGATGTTTACTTTCAAAATCGTGAGGCCTGTAACATATATTATGAAAATTCTGTTAAGATAATAGAACAAAATTTAAACAAAATTAATGGTAATTTTAACACAAACTATGATTTTTTTGAATATTACGGAAACAAAAATCCCGACAGAATTATAATCGCAATGGGCTCTGTCTGCGAAACGATCGAAGAAGTTATAGATTGTTTAGAAAATAACGAAAATTACAATATAGGATTATTAAAAGTTCGTGTTTACAGACCGTTTAATATTGAAAATTTGATAAATAAAATTCCAAGTAGCGTGAAAAAAATTACTGTTTTAGATCGCACGAAAGAACCGGGCTCTGTCGGTGAGCCATTATATTTAGATATTAACACAGCTTTAAATAAATACAAACATAAATTTAATGATATCGAAATATTTTCGGGTCGCTATGGTCTAAGTTCAAAAAATACGACTCCCGAGCACATAATTTCGATATATGACAATATGAATTCTGATGAACCTAAGAGAAATTTCACCGTAGGAATCACAGACGATGTTACGAATTTGTCGCTAGAAATTAAAAATAATGTTAATTTAGAGCTAAAAGGTTGTTATAATTGCGAGTTTTGGGGCATGGGCTCTGACGGAACTGTCGGCGCTTCGAAAAATACTATTAAAATTATCGGTGACCACACGGATTTTAATATTCAGGGCTTTTTCTCGTATGATTCGAAAAAATCCGGCGGTACGACCGTGTCACATTTAAGATTTGGTAAAAACAAAATTAAATCTACGTATAATATAAATAAAGCCGATTTTATAGGAATATATAAAAACAATTATATTTATAAGTATAATATATTAAAAGACTTGAAAGAAAACGGAATTGTATTGTTAAATTCCAATTTAAACAACAAAGAATTATTAAACAGTTTTACTCCGGAATTTAAACAAGAATTAATTAAAAAGAATGCAAAACTCTATGTTCTGGACGCAAATAAAATAAGCGCGGAGCTCGGTCTAGGTGGGAGAATTAATACTGCGTTACAATCTGCTTTCTTTAAGATTACAAATATATTTAATTCCGATGAAGCTTTGGGGTATATAAAAGAGTCAATTTATGAAACTTATCACAAAAAAGGCGAAAAAGTCGTCGAGATTAATTATAAATGTGCAGAACAAGGCATGAAGGAAGTCCGAAAAGTAGAGATTTTTGGTGATTCTGCACAAAACAATAATTATATAAATAATACACAAAAACAAGAATTCGAAAACAAAAAATTAGAAAGTTTTGTACAAAATATTGCATCGGAAATAGACAAAAAAAATGGTGACAATCTGCCTGTTTCTGCGTTTTTGCCATATGTGGACGGAACGATTCCGTTGGGGTCATCGCAGTACGAAAAGCGCGCCACTGCTAGCTTTGTGCCGGATTGGATTCCGGAAAATTGTATACAATGTAACTTGTGTTCGTATGTTTGCCCTCATGCTGTGATACGTCCATTTGTTTTCACGCAGCAAGATTTGGACAATATGCACGAAAATTTGAAATCAAAATTAAAATACAAAAATATGCTCGGAATGCCCGGTTATTACTTTTCGATAAATATTTCTGTTCAGGATTGCACGGGTTGTGGAAATTGCACAGAAATTTGCCCGGGTATGCGTCAAGACAAAGCTCTGAAATTAATGAATTTTGATGGTAATTTAACTAAAAACCAAGAAATATTTAATTATTTTAGAAAAATAAAAAGCTGCCCTGAAGTGAATATTAAATTTCCTGAAAGCACGGTAAAAGGCAGTCAATTCAAGCAACCCCTGCTAGAATTTTCGGGCGCTTGTGCGGGTTGCGGCGAGACTCCGTACGCGAAACTCGTGACCCAGCTTTTCGGCGATCGCATGATAATCGCCAACGCCACGGGTTGCTCATCGATTTGGGGTGCGTCGTTTCCGTCAAGCCCGTACGCTGCTAATCACGAAAATCGCGGTCCTGCGTGGCATAATTCTCTGTTCGAAGACAATGCCGAGTTTGGCCTCGGTATAGCGCTGTCGCACAAACATTCTCAAAATAATATTATAAATAAAATTAAATATATTTTTAATAATACACAAAACATTGAGTTAAAGAAAATTTCGCAAGAATGTCTCGAAAATTTAAATAATTCTAAATTAAGCCAATATGCTAGCCGAAAATTAACCGAATTTTTAGAAAATTATAATAATTCAGATATTTCTGACGAAATTATTAAATATATATTAAGAAATAAAAATAGTGTTTCTACAAAATCGGTGTGGATTTTTGGCGGCGACGGCTGGGCTTATGACATCGGTTTTGGTGGTCTAGATCATGTTTTGGCGTCGGGCGAGAATGTGAATATTTTGGTTTTTGACACCGAGGTTTATTCGAATACCGGCGGTCAAGCTTCGAAATCTACGCCCGAAAACACTGTTGCGAAGTTTGCGATTTCCGGTAAAAAAACTCCGAAAAAAAACCTCGCACAGATGGCTATGAGTTACAAAAATGTATATGTTGCACAAATTTCTCTCGGCGCAGACTATAATCAGTGTATAAAAGCACTAATAGAAGCTGAGAGCTATAACGGTCCGTCAATTGTAATAGCTTACTGCCCGTGCATTAATCATGGGATTTCCGGCGGCATGAAAAACTCGCTCAAGTCCGCAAAATTGGCTGTTCAGTCCGGTCATTGGAAGTTGTTTAGATATGACCCTCGAAATTCGTGTTTAACAAAAGATAGCAGTTTTGAAGAAGATAATACGGAGAAAATTCACGAATTTATTAGCACTCAGGCTAGATATAAATTACCGAAAGATTAATCTATGCTTAAAATTTACTTAGATTTCAAAAATTATATTGACTAAATTTTGCGTTAATATTAATATATAAATGTTGGTGCTGATGATGCTCAGGGTACACTCGTTCCCATCCCGAACACGATAGTTAAGCTGAGCGATGCCGAAAATACTTGACTGGAGACGGTCCGGGAAAATAGGAAAGTGCCAATTTTTTTATATATTTCGAAAGGCGTTTTTAATTTGTATACTCTGAAAAACAAGGAATCTAGCGCTCGACGTGGCGAGTTTCGCACCCCTCACGGGACGATTCAGCTACCCGGTTTTATGAATGTCGCGACGTGTGGCGCTATAAAAGGCGGCCTTTCGGCGATTGACTTGAAAAATATTAATTGTCAAGTCCAACTTTGTAATACTTATCACTTGCATCTGAGGCCTGGTGACAATATAGTGAAAAGTCAAGGTGGAATCCGGAAATTTACGTCTTGGAACGGTCCTGTCTTGACAGATAGTGGCGGTTTTCAGGTTTTTTCGCTCGCAAAATTGCGTAAAATTTCAGAGGAAGGCGTCGATTTTTCTTCGCACATAGATGGTCGCAGGATTTTTATGAGTCCGGAAAAGAGTATCGAGATTCAGTCAAATCTGGGTTCCACGATTGCGATGGCGTTTGACGAGTGCATCGCGAATCCGGCTGAATATACTTACACGAAAAATTCGTGCGCCAGGACCACCAGATGGCTAAAAAGATGCAAAAATCAACTTGATAATTTAAACAAACTCGAACACACGGTTAACAAAAGCCAAATGTTGTTTGGCATAAATCAGGGCAGTACATATCATGACATTCGAATTGAGCACATGAAAGCAATTCGCGAGGTTGACGTTGATGGTTTTGCGATCGGTGGACTAGCTGTCGGCGAAACTGCTGACGAAATGTACAGCACTATCGAGGCTGTCGAGCTGTATATGCCTGCTGACAAGCCCAGATACTTGATGGGTGTTGGGACCCCGGCGAATATTCTTGAATCGGTTTTGCGTGGTGTTGACTTGTTTGACTGCGTGATGCCGAGCCGAAATGCGCGTCATGGCAAGATTTTTACTTGGCAAGGCCCGATAAATATTTTAAATTCGCAGTACGAATCTGATTCTGAGCCGTTAGATTTGTCATGTGATTGTCCGACGTGCAAAAATCATTCGCGTTCGTATATTAGACATTTACTAAAAAGCAAAGAGATTTTGGGCATGCGTTTGTGCGTAATGCACAATTTATATTTTTATAATACGCTTTTGTCCAGAATTCGAGAAGCTCTTGACAACAACCAATTCAAAACTTTTTATAATCAATATATAAACATTTTATAATATAATGTTTATATATTTTATAGGAGATACAAATGAAAGAAGTCGAAAAAAGATATTCAAAAATTTATGATAAGTTCCCAAGGGAGTTTTTGTTGTTACAAGGTCAAGGATGTGAATGGAAAAAATGTACATATTGCGATTATTTTCACGATGTTAGCGAAAATTTTATTGAAATTAACCAAAAAGTTATAGAAAAAATTACAGGGGAATTCGGAGTTTTAGATGTTATAAACTCCGGGTCTATTATGGAGCTCGACGGCAAAAGTTTAAATTTTTTGATAAAAAAAGCTCAAGAAAAGAATATTAAAGAAATTTGGTTCGAAGCACATTGGATATATCGAAACAAATTAGCTGATTTTTCGAAAAAATTTCCAGGAATTAACGTAAAATATCGTTTCGGGGTAGAGACTTTTAACCCAAAATTTTGGACTTTGTGGAAAAAAGGTATACCGGAATGCACAAAAATAGAGGAAATTAAGAAATATTTTCGTGGTATTTGTCTATTGGTAGGCATAAAAAACCAAAATTTAATAGAAATAGAACAAGATATAAATACAGCTCTAAATAATTTTGAGCACATTGCTTTGAGTATATTTGTGCAAAACTCTACAGATACTGTTAGAGATGAAAATTTAATTCAAGATTTTTTAACCAAAATTTATCCAAAAATTAAAAATAACCCAAAAATCGAGATACTTATTAATAACACAGATTTAGGGGTAGGTTAATATAAACAACATGAATTCCGAAGAATTGCGTGTACCGTTAGAGAATAATAATACAAGAATAGATAAATTTTTAGCACAAAAACTCGAAAATATGTCTAGAAATCACATACAAAAAATGCTAGAAACCGGGAACGTTACAGTAAATAATAAAATTATAAATAAAAATTACGTTCTAAAAACTGGTGAAAATATACAAATAATTTTCCCAGAGCCTGAAAAATTAGAAATAGTTGCCGAAAAAATTGAGCTGGATATAGTGTATGAAGATAGCGATTTGATAGTAATTAACAAGCCACAGAACATGGTGGTTCATCCAGCTCCGGGAAATTACAGCGGCACTTTGGTTAACGCTCTGTTAAATCATTGTAAAAATTCACTTTCGAAAATTAACGGGGTTTTGCGTCCCGGCATAGTCCACAGAATTGACAAAAATACCAGCGGGTTACTAGTAGTCGCGAAAAACGATATTGCCCATAATTTTTTAGCGGCACAAATTAAAAATCATAATTTTGAAAGAGAATATGAAGCAATTATTCACGGTAAATTAAAAAATAGCAAAAATATGATCAAAACCCAAATAGGCCGTCATAAAATTGACAGAAAAAAGATGGCTGTTTTGCCTATTGGCGGGCGAGAAGCGATAACGCATTATGAAGTTTTAACCGAATATAAATCTTTTTCTCATATAAAATTAAAACTAGAAACCGGTCGGACACACCAAATCCGTGTGCATATGGCATATCTTGGTCACCCAATTTTAGGCGATGATATCTATGGGGGTAAAAAAAACG
>JAFQKZ010000019.1 GCA_017414725.1 Clostridia bacterium | reverse complement strand
CATGTTTTTTCTCCTTTCTTGTTAATGGTTCTCCGTTCATAATTTTCATAATTATACGGATTTCTTTTGCCTGTTTTTCTTTTTCCAAGATAATCACTATTTGATTGATAAATAAAGCTGTTATCGAAATGGATAACAGTAGCTTTGTAATAAACACTTAAAAAACTCCTTTTGATAAAAGCATCAATACAGACACTAAAAAGGTGTTGACATAGATGCTTATAAGTATTATAATTTTTAAAAAAGACTTAAGAGGTGCTATATTATGAAAATCATTGCTGAAAGACTTAGAAATTTCCGTGAACAATTAGGTTTATCACAAAGAAAAATAGCCGAAAAAATCGGTATAACACAAACAAGTGTTTACCGCTATGAAAACGATCTTGCGGACCCTTCAACCGAATCACTTTTGTGGTACGCAGATTACTTTGATGTTTCACTGGATTACATTTTCGGAAGAACCGATAATCCGCAGGGCAAAACCTTTGATTATAAACCTGAAAATATCAAAGAGATTTCAAAACAAAATGAAAATCTTAAAGAATTTATTAATATGTGTTTTGACCCCAAATCATCTATGAATGAACGTCTGAAAAACACTTTGTTTCAAATCTTGTCCGAAGAAAAGGAGAAAAATAATTAATGAATGTTGTAATTTGCGCTAGATTTATTTCTCACTCTCAAAATGAACAATCAATTGAAGGTTAGCTCAAAGTTTGTTATGAATACGCAAAACAAAAAGGATATAACATTATTTCTGAATACATTGACAGAGCAATTTCAGGAAAGGAAGCTGAGAATCGTTTTGAATTTCAACGCATGATTTCTGATAGCGCCAAACGTCAATTTGAGGGTGTTTTGGTTTATCAACTTGACCGTTTTGCAAGAAATCGTTATGATTCAGCAATATACAAAGCAAAACTTAAAAAATATGGTGTCCGTGTACTTTCGGCAAAGGAAAATATTTCCGATGATGCAAGCGGTATTCTTATGGAAGCTGTTCTTGAAGGCATGGCTGAATATTACAGCGTGGAGCTTTCTCAAAAAATAAAACGAGGTCTAAACATTAACGCTGAAAAAGGTTTAGCAATTGGCGGTATGAAAATTTTAGGCTATAAAATTGAAGATAAACATTACGTTATTGACGAAAACACTGCACCCGTTGTTAAAAAGATTTTTGATATGTATATTTCAGGCAAAACTATGGCTGACGTTATACGATATCTAAATCAAATTGGGGCTAAAACCGCTCTCGGAAATGAGTTTAACAAAAATTCCATCCGCCGAATACTCACCAATAAAAAATACATTGGCATTTACACATATAAAGGTGTAGAAATGTCCGGAAATATCCCCAGAATAATTGACGATGAAACCTTTAAACAAGCCGTAATTAGACTTCAAAAAAACAAAAAAGCTCCTGCCAGAGCAAAAGCTAAAGAAGAAATGTATTTACTTTCTAACAAGATATTTTGCGGCCATTGTAATTCCAGCATTATTGGTGTTAGTGGCACTTCAAGAAATAAAACTATACATCAGTATTATCAATGTAGTAGCAACAGAAAGAAAAAATGTTCTTTAAAACCTATAAAAAAATCTTACATAGAAGATTTAGTTATTAATACGGTTATGAAAATTCTAACTCCCGAAAAAATTGATGAAATTTCAAAAAACGTCTGTACTCTTTCTGAAAAAGAAAGCAACACCGATACCTTAAAAAGACTAAAAAAGAAAATCAAAGAAAATGAAACAGCTACAAATAATTTAATCAAAGCTCTTGAATCCGGAAAAGCAATTGACATTATTTCTGCTCAAATTGAAAAAAGACAACTAGAAAAACAAAATCTAGAAGTCCAAATTGCAAGAGAAAAAATTTTGAAACCAAAGCTTGAAATAGACCAAGTTAAATTTTTCTTTCAAAAATTCTTGAATGGCGATGCTTCTGACATAAAATTCCGTCAAGCTCTTATTGATGCATTCATAAATAAAGTCCATCTCATTCAAGATAAACTCTGCATTTTTTGTAATGCCAAAGACTCTAAAATAGAAATACCCTTACACGATACTATGTGTTCGTATAAGGGTCACATGGTGGAGGCGAGGGGAATTGAACCCCTGTCCGAAAAATAATCCTATTAAGCTTTCTACGAGTGTAGTTCGTGTTTAAATTTTCTCTGTACTAGAAACACACAAACAAATTTAAAATACAGATATTCTCTATTTCATGATCAAAGTCGAGAAATTCTTTAATTCACGTTCACCACTGTTTAGTCGCTTCCAGTCAATTGTGGTACTTTGAAAGGAAACGTCGTCTTCTATATAAGACTAAGCAGCTTTTTTTGTAGCTTTTTTGCTGAAATCAGCGTAAACTACGTTGCCACCTTTTTTGTTGTTTTTATTTGGCTTATCGCCATATAAAGCTTTTCCATTTAATTAAAATGTGAGTTTTGAGCGGTCACAGCGCTACTCGCTTACTTAACTTCATATTCCCCGTCGAACCCATTACGCCCCCATTAAAATTTTTGATACTCTTTTAAAGTACGTTCAATATTTCGATTAGCGGTTCGCTCGGCGATTACAGCTCTTTTATCGTGTAACTTTTTACCTTTACATAAGCCGATTTGCAGTTTAACATGTTGATCTTTGAAATATAAACTTAACGGTATAATAGAAACACCTTGAAGTTTGATTTGTCCAAAAAATTTATTAATTTCTTTTTTGTGAGCCAATAATTTTCTGACTCGCAGAGGGTCAGTATTAAATATATTTCCATGATCATACAGACCTATGTGCATATTATTCACAAACAATTCGTTTTTTATTATTGAACACCAAGAATCTTTCAAATTCACACTACCGTTGCGTATAGATTTAACTTCTGTACCACGCAATTCTATGCCGGTTTCTAAGCTTTCTAATACAAAATAATCATGATAAGCTTTTTTGTTTTTAGATATATTTTTTATGATACCTTTTCTCAGTTTTAATCACCAACTTTCCAGATAAATTATACTTGGTATTATAATTCATATAATATTGAATGTCAAAAATACATTTTATTTGGTAATATTTGGAGCTATTCCGACATGTAACCCAAGTATTTTTGACAATTTTTATTAAACAATTTAAAATTACTGTTAAGATAGCGAGAATCAAAATCAGGAGTTTAAATATATGTCTAAAACAATAGTATCAGTAATTGTGCCAATATATAACGAAGAAAAATATATTTCGAATTTTTTAGAATCTGTAATTTCGCAGGATTTTCCTGTTGAAAATATGGAAGTAATATTGATAGATGGCATGTCTAGTGATAAGACCAGAGAAATCATAAATACTTACGCTAAAAAGTATAGTTATATTAGACTAATAGATAATCACAGGAGAACGGTTCAGCACGCATTAAATATAGGCATAGAAAACTCTATAGGAGAATATATCGTTCGACTCGACGCACATAGCGAATACTCAAAAAATTATATTTCAAAGTGTATTGAATATTTGAAGAAAACCGGTGCTACTAATGTCGGCGGCCCGGTCGTAACTGCAAGTCGAAACAGAATTCAGAATATTATTGCTGAATCATATTACTCTGAATTTGCATTGGGCGGCGGCAAAAATCACGATAAAAATTACGAGGGATACACCGATACTGTATTTTTAGGTGCGTTTAAGCGTGACGATATCGTAAAAATCGGTATGTACGATAGTAATTTAATTCGTAACGAAGATGATGATTTATGTTTCAGAATGATCGAAAACAACATGAAAATTTATATGACACCTGAAATAAAAAGCAAATATTATCCCAGAGACAATTTAAAAGATTTGTTTAAACAGTATTTTGAATACGGATTTTGGAAAGTTGCAGTTATAAAAAAACATAAAAAACCTGCCAGGATTACACATCTGGTACCTGTTTGTTTCGTAATTTTTTTAATATTATTTGGGATTTTATCGTTATTTTCAAAATTTGTGTCTAGCATATTTGTTTCTGTAATGGGCCTGTATTTGATATTGAATTTATACTTCAGTTTTAAAAACAAAAAATTAAATATTTGTGATAAATTTATATTAATGCTCGTGCATTTTATTTTACACGTATCATATGGACTGGGATTTTTAGTAGGAATTTTAAATCTCAAAAAATCGCCGAGAAAAATATCATATATAAATTTAGATTCAGAAAAATTAAAAAAAATTCAGCAAAAATCTCTAAATATTTTGAAATATTTTAAAGAATTTTGTGAAGAACATAATTTAAAGTTTTATGTTTGTGGCGGAGGGTGCATAGGTGCCATCAGACATCAGGGTTTTATTCCATGGGACGATGATCTAGATGTTTTCATGCCGCGTGAAGATTATGACAAGCTTGAAATTTTATGGAAAAATCACGCAGATACCCAAAAATATTCATGTTTACGAGCGTCTAAAAATTTATTCACAGGAAATATATTTACTACTATAATCGATAATAACACGACTGTTGTTCGCCCAAATCAAAAAAATCTGGATATTCCACAAGGCTTATGCCTGGATGTTTTGCCGTTAGACGGCTGTGCTCCGGCCGGGATTAAAAGAAAAATCCAAAAAATTTATGCTTTAATTTATTCGTTGTTTTGCTCGAGATATGTTCCTGAAAAACACGGAAAAATTATATATTATATTTCAAAAATTTTATTATTGCTTCCAAATAAATTAAAAATTAAAATTTGGAAATACTGTGAAAAGCAGATGTCAAAGTACAAAATTTGCGATTCGGAGAAAATTACGGAACTGTGCTCCGGGCCGAAATATATGCAAAACGAGTACCCAAAAGAAATTTTTCAGGATCCTGTTTATAAAAAATTCGAGAACTTATCAATACCGTTGCCAAGTAATTATGACTTGTATTTAAAAATGGCGTTTGGAGATTATATGAAGATTCCTGATTTGGAAAACCAAAAGCCGCATCATGATATAATTTTTATGGACTTAGAGAATTCTTACAAAACGCACAAAAAGGAGATTGAAAATTTATGATTTTTGGAGCAATTGTAGCAGGTGGCACCGGAACACGCATGGGAATTTCTGATATGCCAAAGCAATTTTTACCCTTAGGCAAAGAAAAGAAACCCATAATAATTCATACACTCGAAAAATTTTTGATGTGCACCGAATTAGATTTTGTTTATCTCGGAGTTCACAAAGATTGGGTTGATTACACGCACGAACTTCTGAAAAAGTACATTATTAATAATTATCAAAAGAAAATTTTTGTAGTTGAAGGCGGTACAACCAGAAATTTAACTATAATAAATATGATTAATAAAATCGAAGAAAATCACGGCGAAAGTTCAGATCATATTTTAGTAACGCACGACGCTGTTCGACCATTTCTGACGCTTAAAATGATAGAAAATAATATTGAAAATGCCCGCAAACATCGAGTTTGCGATACTGTAATACCTGCAATTGATACTATTATTGAGTCCACAAATCACGATTTTATTACGACCGTACCTGCCAGAAAAAATTTGTATCAGGGTCAGACCCCACAAAGTTTTTATGCGAGTGAATTCAAAAATTTGTATAATAATTTGACGCCGGATGAGCAAAATAATTTCACAGATGCTTGCTCCGTTTTTGTTCGAAATAATATACCTGTTAAATTGGTCGACGGTGCGGGTTTTAACATAAAAATCACGACTGTAAGCGACTACAGAATCGCTAACAGCATCATAGAAGGTGACATAATTGATTAATTGTGTATACCAATTGGCATCTCCGGGTAATTTTTCTATAAAATATTCGGAATTAAATTTAAATACAAGCTTAATAATAAGGCCGTTATACATGTCAATATGTCACGCTGATCAAAGATATTATTTGGGGCTTCGTGACATGAAAAAATTACGTGAAAAATTACCAATGGCATTAATTCACGAATCAGTAGGAGAAATAATTTATGACCCTACAGACACCTACAAACCCGGGCATAAAGTCGTTATGGTCCCTAATTCACCGGACAAAAATTACAAAACTAACAGCATAATTTACGAAAATTATCAAAAAAATTCGAAATTTTTGTCTAGTGGTCATGATGGTTTTATGCGCGAGTTTGTAGATTTACCTGCGGACCGCGTTGTTTCTGTTAATAATATAGACATTAAAATTTCAAGTATTTGCGAATTTATTAGCGTTGCGGTTCATGCTGTTGAGAGATTTAAGAATATTGCACACGAAATTCGCGAGAACATAACTATTTGGGGCGACGGCAGTCTAGCCTATGTCTTGTCATGTGTGATTCAGAACGAATTTCCGGGCACGAAATTGACAATTATTGGTAAAAATGAGTTTAAATTATCCAAATTTTGGTTTGCAGATAACATATATTTAACAGATGATCTCCCTAAAAATTTTCAGACCGATCATGCATTTGAGTGTGTGGGCGGAGATTACAGCCATGACGCGATAAATAGCATCATAAATCATATAAATCCCCAGGGGACCGCGATTTTGCTAGGTGTCAGTGAAAACAAAATTGCCATTAATACGCGTGATATTCTTGAAAAAGGCCTGACATTTGTGGGGTCAAGTCGTTCAGGAAGAACAGATTTTGAGAAAGCTGCGAGCATATTAGAAAACTCGAAAATCCAAAAACGCCTTGAGCAGATAATATTCGAGGACGCACCTGTGAGGAGCATAGCTGACATCCACAGGGTTTTTAAGACAGATTTAAATACTCCGTTTAAGACTATTTTTAAATGGGAGTTATAAATAAATTAAAATCATGACAAATATAAATGAAATTATAAGTATAATAGTTCCGGCTTATAACTCCGAAAACACCATTGAAACATGTATAAAATCTATTATTAATCAAAATTTTAAAAATTTCGAATTAATTATTGTTAATGACGCTTCTCGCGATAATACTGAGAAGATTTGTCAAGAATACGCATTGCAAGATTCTAGAATAAAAATTATAAATCACGATAAAAACATGGGCGTGAGTGCTGCGCGAAATACCGGACTTGACGTTGCGACGGGAGATTTTATTGGTTTTGTCGATGCTGACGACCATATAAATCCTGATATGTACGAGATTCTGCATAATAATTTGATAAAAACCAATTCAGATATATCTGTTTGTGAGATAAGTAATTCCGAAAATAATTTGTTCAATAGTAACAAAATAAAAGTTTTTAATTCTAAAATCTGTATGAAATATCTGTTTTCGGGCAAATTATTAAGTTTATACACAGTTAATAAATTGTATAAAAAAGAGCTGTTTAATAATTTAAGATTTCCTGTTGGCAAGATTTTTGAAGATACGATATTGACACCGCAGATTTTTCATCAAGCAAAAAAAGTTGTATATACCCCCGCGAAATTATATAATTATGTTAGTAATCCAAACAGTATCACGCATAATGTTTTTGGTATAAATCAACAAAAAGACATTATAGATTCCGGTGAATTTATATTAAATTTTGCCAAAAGATATTATCCTGAATACATAAAAGAAGCAGAATACAGATATTTTTGGTCGTATATACATGTTTTCGATAATATTATATTTTCAAACGCTTATAAACATAATTCTAATTATAACGAAATGAAATCCAAAATAAAACATAACATTTTGAAGATAATTTTGAACAAAAATTTTAGTTTAAAACGAAAAATATCAATTATTTTAGGTTTAGTATCAGAAAAAATTTATAGAAAAATACTATTATGCAGGAGGTGAGCTTTAATTTATATTTCAAATAAAAATAATATAAGTTTAACAAGTTTTTTTGTATGTTTTTTGAGATTTTTATCAATTATTATATTTATATTAGGATTTATAGATTTAAAATACAATTTTATGTTAAATGGTATAGTTATTTTTTGGATTTCGAATTTAGTGTATTCTTGCCAAAAATTTAGCTCAAGATATGTGTTTTTTGTATTCAATATAGTGATTTTCTTATTTTTCATTAGTAGACCATTAATAAATTCTTTTCATAGCTCAAAAATCATTCAAAAAAATTACTGGAATTGCAGCACAGTAAGTGAAAATCTTTTTGCTCTAGGCAGTGTATATATTTCCTTAATATGTATTTTGCTTGGGGTTAATATTTCCGAAAAAATATTAAATAAAAATCAAAATATTGTTAAAAAAAACAGTTATGTTCATAATCTTGAATTTGTTTCCATGGTTATGTTTTATATAAGCGTGTGTTTTTTATTTATAGTAGAAATCGAAAAACTCATGTACATGCGTGGACGTAATTATGAAGAAATTTATGTATCATTCAACACAAAATTACCGTTAATAATAAACATATTTGCGTCAATGTGCAAGTATTTTTTGTGCATATTTCTGGCATGTTTTCCGAAAAAATCCAAAGCTTTTTTCCCATTGTGCCTATATGTAATCTCAAGCATGCCGTATTTTTTAATCGGCGCAAGACACAAATTGGTGGAAAGCGTACTGTTTGCAATAGTTTATTATATAATTAGAGAAATATTAAATTTTAAGGAAAATAAAACAAAAAACGAGTGGTTCGGAAAACTTGAAAAAGGCACTTTGTGTTTGGGAATGCCCGCAGGAATGGCATTTCTTGGTGCACATAATTATATTCGTGAGAACAAAAAGCTCGAGATTAAAAACATGTTAAATTTAATAGTCGATTTTTTTTATAAGCAAGGCGTTTCGTTTGATGTGTTGCGTATGGGATACAAAGCTATTCCGAAAATCAAATATACCGGATTTGTGAATTATAGCTTTGGGGACATGCTTGATTACATATTTTATGGTAATATTGCACAATTTTTGTTTGGTACAAAATCACTTGGAACCGGCCAAAACGAAATCTCTGGACTTTACAGCAATCAACTTGCCAATCGTCTCGCCTACACCATCGCGAAAGATTATTTTCTCGCGGGTCATGGTTGGGGCTCGTCGTACATACTTGACAGTTATGCCGATTGGGGTTATATTGGAATTATAGTTTTTAGTTTGGCGATAGGTTTTTTATTCGGAGCTATAGCTAAGTCTATTATGAACAAAAATCACATTAATAGAACTATTATTTTGGTGATTTTAACGGGAATTTTTTACTGCCCACGCACATCAAGTTTCAGATGGATAAGCTTTTTAGTTTACGCACAATACTATATCCCAGTAATTATTTGTTTTGCAGGTGCAAAATTATTGTCAAAAAGCTACGATATTAAACAAAAATATAGTTTTATCGAAAAGGAGTTTTAATGAAATTGGCAGAAAATATTAACAAATTCGGCATAAAAGACATTTTTTCAGTAATCAAAAAAAACATAGTGTTAATTTCAAGTTTATTTTTTGTATTTCTTTTTGTTTTTAGTTTAACAACGCACAAACAAATAGTTAACAACAAGGACGTGATTGATGATTCTAAAATTTATGTAGCGTCAATTGATTATTATTTAGAGCCGAAAATTGAACTTCTGAATAACGAAAATATTAACTTTTTTCGTGCTATACCAGATGATTTTGTTGCGTTATTAAATACTCATGCATGTAAAAATTATGTTTATGATGAACTGTTATCTAGACACAATATAGGCGATATTGAACAAAAAATATTATCGAACACGATCAACAATAGTGATATTGCAACAAAAAATATTGAAAATTTATATATTGCAAAACGAGAGAAAAACACTATGGTAGTCAATCTGACAAGCGTTTCGTATGACCCTGAGATTTGCAAAGAAATATTAAACGTGTGTAATCAATATATTGATTTTAAATTAAAAAAATCAATAAATCAAGCTAATATACAGCCTTCAAATGTTATTGTGCAACTTTCAAATCCCGATAAAATTCTTGAAGAATACCCGGAGTTAAACTTTAAATTCAACCAAAACAATTCTACAACAAAAACATTAAGAATAATTATCAAAAATTTAATTTTACCTGTGTTCATATTAATGTTTCTGTTAATTTTTACGTTATCGCTATTTTCATATTTTAATCCTACTTTAAACAGAATGTCAGATTTTAGTGAATAT
>JAFQKZ010000133.1 GCA_017414725.1 Clostridia bacterium | reverse complement strand
TGGCATATCAAAAAATATATATGTTATTTTTTCGATTAATATGTCCTTGACCAAGCATCTTTGTTTATAGATATCTTTAACCATATGCATGCATTATGTTTCAGTTGTATAATCCGACAAACATCAATCACCCTTGACTGTGAGCACAGCCCAAAATTGATGTAATAGTATCACAATACCAATGGCATATTCATCATATTAGTTAACATCAAATACGATTTCATGTAATATCATGATGATATCATCCATAATAATCACATGTCTTCGAAATAAAAAATGAGAAAAAACGATTTTGCTAATTTTTTTTCATTTTTTTAATAAAATTTTTAATGAATAATTTTAAAACAAGATTATCTCGAAAGTTTTCCGAAAGAAAAGTTTTGAAAATGATACCACGTCATCACCAACTCACGTAGAACCTGCACACCTAAAATCACGCAAAAAGCCATTGTAGGAATTGAGAACGAGATATTTCACATGCGATTTTAACAATATCGAGAAGATACGCTATGCCAATCTTGGGTAAAGATCTAAGGTAAGTCGCACAAATCATAAATTAAAAGAAATATTGAGAAAAAATAGAAAATTTTATTTATCAAAAATACTAATTTTCAAAGTAAAATGTACGAAAAACGAATTTTTCTACGATACTACAAGAACGCAAGCAGTTTATTATGTGTTAGTTATTAGTATGCGATTTGAACGGTATTTTTTTCGAAAATATTGCAAATATCGTTTATGTAGTACAAATATAGTGACAAAATAATAATATTGAGCATATTCTATAGACGTATAACTAGGGAAGTTGTGGAAAATAACTTTATTTCGCATTTTTCCGATTTTTTTTTCGAATTTGTGGAATATTTAACGACGAAACTCGACTACGATATTTCTGTGTTATAACGCGATGATGTTGGTGTTAAGGAATAATTAAATTACTAAGATGCGAACGAGAAAAACGTCAATAAATAAATAATAATACCCCCTTCCATTAAAAAAAACCTATTATCATTAATATATTTATGCTTGTTTCTCAATGAATACTTGAAATATATAAAAGTGTTTATAGTATAAGATAGTGCTATGCTAGATATATAATATACAGAAAGCATATTAGTTCGGGTAAAGAATTGGTGAAGTTATTGCATAGAAAACATTTAAAAATAGGTGAAAAAATTGAAAAATCGATTTTATCTCATGATATACAGGACATATCGAGAATGAAACAAAATATTATTGAATCACTACCAATGGCCAATACTATCATAATAATGTTATCTTTATAAATATCGAGATCTTCATAATTGTAAAAATATTTCTTCCAACTATTTCTCAAGATCTACAATAGATTTTGCTTCAAAAATCTAGTATATAACTACATATATTATATACAAATTATATACAAACAATCAGGTAAATACCTTCGGCAGTTATATTTTGGCGGACCTTTGGTAAACCACTTGAAACAAATAACAACAAAATTAGTGAACTTTATTATCAAATAATGGGAACAACAAATAACAAGGATGTTAAAAATAGGTTCGTTAATTT
>JAFQKZ010000018.1 GCA_017414725.1 Clostridia bacterium | reverse complement strand
TTGACGAGATGGGTAATATCCCCAAAGAACTGCGCGAGTATTTAAAATCGAGATATTTTATAGGGTCTTGCAAAATAAAAGATAAGAAAATCTCTCAGGACGGTACAGTAAAATATTTATTCGAGTTATATGACGGAGAAGTAATAGAATCCGTGGTTATGAAATATAATCATGGTTATAGCATGTGTTTGTCGACGCAAGCAGGTTGCAAAATGGGATGTATATTTTGCATGACAGGTCAAGGTGGGTTTGCACGAAATTTATTTTCTACGGAAATACTATCGCAAATTCAAGTAGCTCAAAAAGATTTAAAAATAAAAATCTCAAATATAGTATTAATGGGTATGGGCGAACCGTTAGATAATTACAAGAATGTCTTAGAATTTATAAAGCTCGTGAACTCAAAAGATAATTTGAATATTGGAGCTCGGCATATTTCAATTTCTACATGCGGGCTTGTGGACAAGATTTATGAACTTGCGAAAGAAAATTTGCAGATAACTTTGTCTATTTCTCTGCACGCTCCGAATAATTTAATTCGTGATAAAATCATGAAAATTAATAAAAGATGGCGTGTCGAAGATTTAATCACGGCTTGCAAATATTACACAAAAATCACAAAAAGGCGCATATCTTTTGAATATATTATGATCAAAGATCTGAATGATACTGTAGAGTGTGCACATGAATTAGCTAAAATTTTACGGGGCATGATTTGTCATGTAAATTTAATTCCGATGAATAATTTCGAGTGTGATAATAATAATTTGAAGTATGACTTGAAAAGAAGTACGATATGTGATATATATAGATTTAAAAATATTCTTGAAAAAGAGAACATAAATGTTACTATCAGGCGTACGTTAGGTCAGGATATTAACGGTGCATGTGGACAATTAAAATATAACAATACAAAATATAATAATTTCAGGAAATAATTTTTAAAGAGTTAAAAGGAGGGTAATTTTAAAAATATATGAATTTTTATTATTTGACAGATATTGGGAAAAAGCGTAAAACTAATCAAGACACAGTTGCAGGAAATATAATATCGGAGGATCTTGCATGGAGCATAGTTTGCGACGGTATGGGTGGCAACAACGGAGGAGATATAGCCAGTTCAATGGCAACTCGTGGGATATCTGAATTAATTAATAGAAATTTAGATATTTTAAATAATTCTCAAGAAACAAAAAATTTCATGAAATATTGTATAGACTGTGCGAATTATGCGATTTACAGCGAATCACAGCAAAACGAGCAGTTATCCGGTATGGGTACTACAATAGTGTTTGTTATAAGAAACAAGAATCAGGTTCATATAGCACACGCCGGGGACAGTCGCGCTTATATTTTGTCTCAAGAAAATAATAATATTTATAGAGCTACGACAGATCATTCGATTGTACAAGAATTACTTGACAAGGGGGAGATTACTGAACAAGAGGCTCGAAATCACGCACGAAAAAATATAATTACTCGAGCTTTAGGAGTAAATTCGGAAATAAAATTTGATTATAATTTATTAAATATCGACTCAAAAAGTATTATATTATCTTGTACGGACGGACTTACGAATTATCTGGAAGATCATGAGATATATAATATTTACAAAAAAAATATTGACAATTTAGAGAAACTTCCTAAAATATTAATAGACGAAGCAAATAATTTAGGTGGACATGATAATATCACGGTTTCTGTAATAATTTAAAAAATATTTTAATATAAGGAGAGATTGGGACTTGGATAAATACACCGGTAAAAGATTAGATTCCAGATATGAGATACAAGAATTAATCGGAGTCGGCGGAATGGCGGTTGTATATCGTGCTTATGATATAATAGACGACAAGATAGTTGCTCTTAAGATTTTAAAAGACGAATTTTTGGGGAACAACGATTTTGTTCGCAGATTCAAGAACGAATCTAACGCAATTGCGGTCTTATCTCATCCAAATATAGTAAAAGTTTATGACGTAAGTTTTGGAACGAAAATTCAATATATAGTAATGGAATACATTGACGGGATTACTTTAAAAGAGTTCATTTCCAGGCAAAAAATTATTAACTGGCAGGACGCTGTTTATTTTGCGAAACAAACCCTGTCAGCTCTGAAACATGCTCACAACAAAGGTATTATTCATAGAGACATAAAACCTCAAAATATCATGTTATTAAAAGACGGAACTATTAAAGTTACGGATTTTGGCATTGCAAGATTTGCACGTAACGAAACGCATACCATGACTGACAGAGCTATAGGTTCGGTGCATTATATTTCACCGGAACAGGCCAAAGGAAGTATCATAGACGAAAGATCAGATATTTATTCTGTAGGCGTAATGATGTACGAGATGTTAACGGGTAAGTTGCCGTTTGAAGCAGATAACGCTGTTTCTGTTGCTATTATGCAGATGCAAACAAAGCCTGTTGCACCGACTGAGATAAACCAAGAAATTCCCAAAGGTCTCGAACAGATCACTTTAAGAGCCATGCAAAAAAACATTAATCATAGATATCAGAATGCTGATAATATGTTAAATGAGCTCAAGAAATTTGAAGAGAACCCGGAAACAATTTTTGAATACGAGAAATATTTTGCGGATAACAATCCTACGAAATATATTAATAATTTAGAATACGAAAATAATTATAATTACAACTCTAATGATGACGTACGCGAGCACAAGAAAAAGAGTAAAGCTACTGCTATAGCCGGTGGGATAGCGGCAGCTGTAGGAATCATTGCGGTTGTATTTGTATTTATGGCATGGTTTACTTCATGCGGAATAAATGGGGTTAAAGACGTAGAAGTTCCGAATTTTGTGGGCATGAAACTATCTGACGTGCAGAGCAATATAAATAATAAATTCGAATGGAAAGTTGAGCCTGTATATGATTCGAGCAAACCCGAAGGAATAATTTTAAGTCAAGATCCGGCACCGGGTTCAAAAAAAGTCAAACAAAACGCTGTAATAAATTTACAAGTTAACACTTCAGGCGTGTTAATAACGGTGCCGTCTGTAAAGAATATGACAGAAGAGGTTGCGCGTGCAAAATTAGACAATTTAGGGTTAAAATACGAGATTGTGACAGTAAATCACGAAGATATTGTTGAAGGAAACGTGTGCAATATAACTCCAAGAGAAGACACCAAAGTCACGGCTGACACGACTGTAACTTTATTTATAAGCGAAGGCCCGGAAGAAAAAACTGTACGAATTCCTGATGTTACGGGAAAAACTATTGAGCAAGCTAAACAAGAGTTAGAATCTGCGGGCATAAAAGTTTCAGGAAGTATAATTTACGAAAATAGTGATAAAGCTAAAGATGTGGTGCTTTCTACAGAGCCACTGCCCGGAGTTACAGTTGAAAAAGATTCTGAGATACGCATAATGGCCAGTTCCGGCAAGAAAAAAGAGAAAAATTTTGATATAACTATAGATTTGCCTGATATAAATTATCCGGTGACTATGAGTGTGTATGACGGCAACAAAAGAATAATTTTTGAAACTGTAAACCCAGCGTACGGAAAAAATTACAGCATACCCAACGGCGTTACGGGCGCTACAGGAACCAAAATTATACGTGTAAAACTAGATGACAAGTTATATAGAGAATACGAAATAGATTTTGATTCAAGTTCTAATAATATAAAAACAACAAAACATGAATATAAAGTTAACACGCAAGAAAGTGAAGCGAGTGAAGCAAATGATGAAAACCAAGTATATCAAGATTAAAAAGATATATAAAAATAATAAAATAAAAGTAAAGGGGAGATTATTGTGCAGAAAATATGTATAACTGGCGGAAATAAACTACGTGGAAGCGTAGAAATAAGCGGAGCTAAAAACGCAGCTTTAGCGATATTACCTGCGGCCGCACTTTCGGACGGGGTATGTAGAATTGAGAATGTACCTGCGATAAGTGATATAAATTTAATGTGCAAACTACTGCAAGATCTAAATGTAAAAGTGAAGATGATAAACAAGAACACAATAGAACTTGATCCAAGAAATATTCAGTGTTCGATTGCGTCGTATGATTTAATGCGGAACATACGGGCATCTTGTTATTTATTGGGGACTTTGTTGGGGAGATTTAATGAGTCCAATGTGTATTTACCGGGGGGCTGTGATTTCGGGACCAGACCTATCGACCAGCATATTAAGGGACTTAGTGCATTAGGTGCCAAATGTACTATTGATGGTGGTTTAATACGTGCCAAGAGCGAAAAATTAAAAGGAACTAATATATATTTAGACGTTGTTTCGGTTGGGGCCACGGTAAATATCATGCTTGCGGCAGTAAAAGCTGAGGGCATGACTATAATAGAAAACGCCGCGAAAGAACCACATATAGTAGACCTCGCGAATTTCTTAAATTGTATGGGTGCAGATATTTTTGGAGCCGGCACCGACGTGATAAAAATCAAAGGTGTCAAGAAATTACGTGGTGTAACGTACTCGATAATTCCGGATCAAATTGAGGCGGGAACGTATCTAACAGCAGCTTTAGCGACCGGCGGGGAAATTACTATTAAGAACGTAACACCTAGACATTTGGAGTCTATTACGGCAAAATTAAAAGAAATCGGTGCAAAAATATACGAATATTCTGATTCAATCAGATTAATATCAGGCGAGAAATTAAAAAAGTGCAATGTAAAAACCATGCCACATCCGGGGTTCCCGACTGACATGCAACCACAAATTGCAGCTTTGTTGACGCAAGCTGAAGGGACAAGCATAGTTAACGAAGCGGTTTGGGATAACAGATTCAGATACGTTGAAGAGCTGAGGAGAATGGGCGCGAACATTTCTGTAGACGGTCGACTAGCCGTTATAGAAGGGGTTTCGGAGCTTACCGGAGCTGCAGTAAAGGCTACTGATTTACGTGCTGGAGCTGCACTCATAATAGCGGGACTAAGCGCCAAAGGTGAAACTACGATTGAGAACATAAGTCACATAGAGCGCGGTTACGAAAATATTATAGAAAAACTAAAAAATCTAGGTGCTGATATTAAAAAAATAAAACAAATAGATTACGAGAGCGAAGTTGCCGGGCTGTAAATCAAGCTTTGGTCAAGATAGGATGTGAAACAAATAAAGTTTTATAATGTTTTTAGCGGTAGTAGTGGAAATTGTACGTATATAGAATTTGAGAGTGGCGAAGGAATTTTAATTGACGCCGGGAAAAGCGCCAAACAAATAGAATTATTTTTATCTAGAAATAACATAAATATCAATAATTTGAAGTATATTTTTGTCACACATGAACATACAGATCATGTATCAGCCTTAAAAGTTTTGCTTAAAAAATACGATATAAAAGTCTGTGCATCTTACGGAACCTTAGCATGTTTAAAAGATAAAGATATTATTAACAACAATATAAAACTCCAAGAAGTTTGTGCTAAAAAAGAATATGATATTGGTTTTGCGAGTATAAAGCCATTTGATTTACCGCATGATTGTGAAGAGGGGCTGGGATATGTTATAACCGACAGCTCAAACAAGAAAATGGCGATTTGCACAGACTTAGGGTACATATCCGACGAGATTAAAAATAATTTAAAATCTTGCGAAGCTGTGATTATAGAATCGAACCATGATGTTAAAATGTTGGAAAACGGACCATACCCATACAGCACAAAACGACGGATTTTATCAAATTTAGGGCACTTGTCAAACGAAACATGTTCGGCGATTTTACCATTTTTAATAGAGCATGGAACGAAAAATATAGTACTTTCGCACTTAAGCTCGCATAATAATTTACCGGAACTGGCATTAGAATCAGCGTTAAATGCATTGATAAATTATGGATTGCGGCCGGAAGATAACATATCGATTTCAGTTGCGGCTCCGGTTAATATTAAAAACGAGTTTTGCGAAGTCTAAATTTATATTAAATAACGAGGTGTTTTAATTATGTCAGGGCACTCAAAATGGAACAATATTAAGCGTAAAAAAGAGAAAACCGATAGTCAACGCGCGAAAATTTTCACAAAAATTGGTCGTGAGCTTTCAGTAGCAGTTAAAGAAGGCGGTCCGGACCCTGAGATAAACTCAAAACTTCGCGATTGCATTTCAAAAGCCAAGAGCAACAACGTCCCGAATGACAACATTGAACGGATTATTAAAAAAGCGGCGTCGAGCACCGATGGCAGCGAGTTCGAGAGCATTACATACGAAGGTTACGGTCCGCACGGCGTGGCGATTATAGTTGAAACCTTGACAGACAATAGAAATCGTACAGCAGGAAATTTGCGGCATTATTTTAGTAAATATGGTGGGAATTTAGGATCCACAGGATGTGTTTCTTTTATGTTTTCACCAAAAGGCGTTATAATTTTGGAAAATTCTGGTGAGAATATTTCGCAAGTTGAAGAGGACATAATTAATTCCGGTGCGATAGATTTTGAAACTGAAGACGAAAATATTATTATATATACGCAAAAAGAATATTACGAACAGGTTTATAGTTTTTTAAAAAACAAGAAACACAATATTATTTCATCGGAGATAGAAATGATACCTGACAATTATACTGAGCTCACACCTGAAGAGAGTGAAAAAGTTGACGTGCTTTTAGAGATACTCGATGAAGACGAAGACGTGAAAAATGTTTATCATAATTTAAAATAGAGATAAAAATTAATTGGTTTTTAAATAAATAGGGGTTAAAATACTGTGAAATTTTTAGTCTTAGACGGAAATAGCATATTGAATCGTGCATTTTACGGAATTCATATGCTTTCGAACAAGCAGGGGCAGATGACTAACGGTATTTATGGCTTTTTGTCGACTTTTTTTAAGTTAAAAAAAGAAATAGAACCGGATTATATTACGATTGCATTTGATTTGCCTAAAAAAACTTTTAGACACGAGTTATACGAAAATTACAAAGCAACACGCAAAAAAATGCCGGATGAGCTTGCTAGCCAATTATCAATTTTAAAAGAATTATTATCAGCCATGGGGTACAAAATCGTGACTTGTGAGGGTTACGAAGCAGATGATATTTTGGGCACTTTTGCTAATTTTTGTCAACAAAACGGATATGAATGTGTGCTTGCGACAGGAGATCGAGATAGTTTACAGTTAGTATCTGATAAAGTTAATGTTCGCATAGCGACTACAAAATCCGGAAAATCTGAATCTATTTTGTATAATATAGACAAAATTCGCGAAGAATATGGTATAAATCCTGAAAATTTAATAGATATAAAGGCACTTCAAGGTGATACTTCTGATAATATTCCGGGTGTCAAGGGGATTGGAGAAAAGACAGCACGTGAACTTGTGCAAAAGTTCCATAATTTAGACTATATTTATGAAAATATTGATAGTATTGACATAAAAGAAAGTGTGCGCCAAAAATTAGTTTTAGACAAAAACAGCGCATATTTAAGTTACAAACTAGGAAAAATAAACAAAAATATACCTATAGAAATAGACGAAAACGATTACATACCACGTAAAATGAATGTAAGTTTAACTAAAAATATCTTGACAGAACTTGAATTTTTTTCGTTTATAGAGTCTTTGAATTTAAACCAAAATTCAGATAAAAAAATAATCCCAAAAAATCTCGAAGATATATTAAATGAAAATTATGAAAATATTTTAAACAAACTAAATGAAATTTATTTTTTGGTAGAATACGATCAAGATATTATAAAGAGATTATACATCAAAATAGACGAAAATATTTATTTTTTAGACTCAAATTATGTTGATTTTGCTGAAGTTTTAGAACTTATAATAAATGAATCTAAAAAAATAACGTGTGATATTAAAAAGTTAAAGAAAACATTGAATAAATTTAACATAAATATGCATGGCGAAATATTTGATATAATGTTGGCGTCGTATATTTTAGACCCATCTGAAAAATCATATGATATTGACAAAATCTGTGATTTTTGCCAAATAGATACGTGCGTTGTGTCAAGTGACGATAAAATAGCCAAAAATTTATATTTTTTACCCGAAATTTATAACATATTGAACAAAAAAATAAGGGATAATAATCAAATCGAGCTGTTAAATATGGAGCACGAATTAGCTTTTGTGTTAGCAGATATGGAAAATATTGGTTTTTTGGTTGATAAAGAAGGTTTATTAAAACACGAAAAAGAGCTTAACTTTGAGTTAGAAAATCTTAAAAATAGTATTTATAATATAAGTGGGATGGAGTTTAATATTAACTCTCCGAAGCAATTGGGCGTAGTTTTATTTGAAAAATTAGGTTTGCCTGCCGGTAAAAAAACTAAAAGTGGGTATTCAACTAACGCGCAGGTTCTAGAAAAATTAAGAAATCATCATGAAATAGTTGATTTGATATTAGAATATAGAGAAATTTTTAAGTTAAAATCAACTTATTGTGAAGCTATGGTTAAAATGATTACCCCTGAAGGGCGCATACATACGAATTTCAGTCAAGTTGAGACACGCACAGGACGTATTAGTTCATCAGAACCAAACCTGCAAAATATACCAATTCGAACTCAAAGAGGGGCAGTTTTTAGAAATTTTTTCCATGCCAGCCCAGGATTTTTGTTAATAGACGCTGATTATTCTCAGATTGAGCTCAGAGTTTTGGCACATATGTCTAATGATGTGAATATGATTGAGGCGTTTAATAATCACAATGATATCCATGCTATTACTGCATCACAAATATTAAATATTCCTATAAATTTTGTTAATTCTGAGATGAGATTCAGGGCAAAAGCTGTTAATTTTGGAATTTTATATGGTATGAGTGCGTTTTCGCTGAGTCAAGATTTGAAAATAAGCGTTTATGATGCACAAAAATATATTGACAGATACTTGAATCATTATCAGGGTATTGAAAAATATATGAAAAATTTAGTGGAAAGTGCCAAAAATAATGGCTTTGTAGAAACTTTATTTGGTAGAAGAAGATATTTACCGGAATTAAATTCTAGCAATTTTATGCTCAGGTCGTCAGGTGAAAGAATTGCACGGAACATGCCTATTCAAGGAACGGCGGCTGATATTATTAAAATTGCAATGATAAATGTTAACAAAAAGTTAAAAAACAAAAAATCTAGGTTAATTCTGCAAGTTCATGACGAGTTAATAGTTGAAACCCATGAAAGTGAACTTGACGAGGTTAAGAATATGTTAAAATTCGAAATGGAAAACGCTGTTAAATTGTGTGTTCCTTTAGAAGTGAATATTGGCGTTGGAAAGACTTGGTTTGATGCAAAAACTTGATATTCGAATATGTCCTGTTGCTGAGAGCGATATCTCGCAAATCGCTAAACTGGAGAATATGTATTTTTCAGAGCCGTGGTCGGAAATATCACTAAAAAAATCTTTGAATAAAGAAAATTATTGTTTTGTATGTGCAAAAACCGGTCTTAAAGTAGTTGCATATGCCAGCATGTATGTGGTTAAACCTGAGGGGTATATCTGTAATATTGTTGTACATGAAGATTACAGAAATATGGGGATTGCGACAAATATTATCAATAAAATTATTCAATATTCACAAAAAATGAATTTAGAGATATTAACTTTAGAAGTGCGTGAATCTAATATTAAAGCTGTCAATTTGTACAAAAAACATGATTTTGAATGTGTTGGTATCAGAAAGAATTTTTACACAAACCCAACAGAAAACGCATATATAATGACTCGATTTTTAAATAATAATTAATATAAAGCACAGTTTTAGGGATGTGATTTAACATGAATTTAATAAAAATACTTGCTGTTGAGTCTTCGTGTGACGACACAAGCGTCGCGATAGTCGAAAATGGCCGAAAAGTCCAGGGTTGCGAAACGTTTTCACAAGTCGAAAAGCATAAAATTTTTGGTGGCGTGGTCCCTGAAATAGCATCGCGAAATCACATCGAGTCAATAGCGAATTTAGTTAAAATATTATTAAACAAAAGTAAAATAAAATTCAACGAACTTGACGGTTTGGCGGTTACGTACGGGCCGGGACTTGTCGGGTCGTTGCTTGTCGGAGTGAATTTTGTCAAGGGACTTTCTATCGCAACAGGTCTGCCAATCGTTCCAGTCCACCACGTGAAAGCCCATGTTGCCGCGCTTTATCTCACGTATCCAGAACTGGAACCTCCGTTTTTGTGCTTAGTGGTTTCAGGTGGCCACACATATATTTTAGAAGTTTTGGGTTATGCTGATGTTAAAATAATTTCAAGAACTCGTGATGATTCAGTTGGAGAAGCATTTGACAAGATTGGTCGAAAACTTGGTTTGGATCATCCTGGAGGAGTGCATTTGGATAAATTGGCAGAAAATGGTAATCCCGGAAGAGTGAAATTGCCAATTCCATTAAAATTTGAAAATACTTATGATTTTAGCTTTTCTGGATTAAAAACGGCTATGATAAATATTATAAATAATTTAAACCAAAAACAAGAAATGATTAACACGGAAGATATGGCAGCTTCTTTTAGGCGGCATGTTGTTGAATATTTAATATCAAATTTTGTTCAATTCGCCGAAAAAAATAATTATAAAAAGCTCGCAATAGCCGGTGGGGTGTCTGCAAATTTGTTATTAAGGCGAGAATTAGAGAAAATTTGTTTAAATAAAAATTGGCAACTGTTTAAACCTATATTAGAGTTTTGCGGAGACAATGCTGTAATGGTGGCATCACAGGCTTTTTATGAATATCAAAAAAACAATTTTGCAAGTCTGGATTTAAACGCAATTTCTAGTGAATCTTTGTAATTTTTAAGGATAATTTCTCTCGAATTTTATTATTTTTTACCAAAAAATATAGTATAATTTGTTAAAAAAGTATGGTTGGAGGGATTGCTTTGGAAGATTATTTGTGTGCTAGCGACAGTATGTCTGATGAATTGATTGACTTGATGTGTACTTGCTTTGGAAATCCGAGATGGTTTGTTGAATTTATTTTTGGAAACGGGCTTGATTTAAATAATTGTTATATTTGTGTTAAAGAAAATAAGATAGTTTCCGCACTTCATGTTATACCTATTGAAGTTATTCTTGACAATATTTCTCTGAAGTCAGGATATATTTATGGTGCGTGTACGCTTCCTGAACATCGAAAACAGGGATATATGTCTAATTTATTGAGATTTGCCCAGGGTAGATTTGTGCAAAATAACTATGATTGTCTTTGCTTGAGACCCGCGCGTCCAAAACTGAAAAGATTTTACAGTAAATTTGGATATTGGGATTTTTTTAAGTCTAAGCAATTTTCTTTATCCAACCAAGAGTTAACTGATTATATATCTAATTCAAAACAAAATTTAAATAAAAACCAAGAAATCGATTTTTCATGTTTAGAAAAATCTAGAAACGAGTTTTATAATAGCAAAAATTATGTTAAATATAATCTAAAATACTTAAATTTTTTGTCGGATTTATATGAATGTGCTGATGGTGGGGCAGTAACTTTTGAAAATAATCATGTATATTGCACGTGCAACGTTCTTCCAGAACTAAAACTTTTGGACTTTACATGCGAGTGTTCGAAAACAAAAGAGTTGTTACGAGAAGTTTATGACAAGTTCCCTGATTTTGAAACTTATACAATAGAAACGCATCCAGATAGTACATTTTTAGATAATTTAGATAAAAACAAACATAAATTATATTATAATTCGATGATTTTGTGTTTGAATCAGAAAACTGAAGAGTTGGCTAGAAAAGCTCAAAAGCAAAAGAAGTTTCCGTATCTAGGTATTGCATTTGAATGAAAATAGCAAAACAAAACCAATAGTATGCTGACTTTACTCTCATACTATTGATTTTTAATATAAAGTTTATGGCTAATTAATAAACACTTACGCGTTTGCGATCGCGTCCAAGACGCTCAAATTTCACTTTGCCGTCTATCAAAGCAAACAAACTGTCGTCTTTGCCACGGCCAACATTGTTACCGGGGTGAATTTTAGTGCCCCTTTGTTTGACCAAAATATTTCCGGCTAGGACTTCTTGTCCGTCAGAACGCTTGACTCCTAATCTTTTGGACTCTGAGTCACGACCATTTCTGGTTGAACCCATACCTTTTTTGTGGGCGAAAAGCTGTAGTCTAAGTTCGAAAATCATTACTCCACCTCCACGTAATTCACTTCGATATTGTCAGGATACGATTCTTCCATCAGTAACATGTGTGTTTTGAAGCTTTTCAAAATCAATTCGCAAACCTTGATGTCCGTAAATGGTACGCTTAAATACATATATCCGTGCTTTTCGTTGATTTGTATTTCGGCATCAATTTTAAGTATTTCAGATATTGAATTTATAGTCATATATGCTGTAGACGAAACCGCTGCACAAATTATATCTTTCCCGTGATTAGCGTAATTTGCGTGACCTGAAATTTCGAATCCAACTAGTTCTCCTGATCTTGTAACTAAAAAATCTATTTTTATCATGATTACAAATTAAACATTAAAAACTAATATTTTCGATCTGTACTTTTGAATAGTACTGTCTATGACCCATTTTGCGTTTGCAGCTTTTTTTGGGTTTATAAGTGAAAACTGTTATTTTTTTACTTTTGCCGTTTTTGATAACTTTTCCGGAAACTTTCGCTGTGGTTAGAACCGGATTTCCTACATAAAATCCATTATCATCTTTTCCGGCGACTACTTCAAAATTCACTTCGGAATTCTCAGAAACGTCCAGCTTTTCAACGTAAATAACATCTCCGGTACTTACTTTGTATTGTTTTCCGCCGGTTTTTATAACTGCGTACATATTTGCTCTACGCACCTACTTTCGTAATATCTCGCTGTTGGAACAGGTGAGGGTGTTAATCTTCTTCGGAACCAGCAACATGCGGTTTTAATATTCTATCATAAATTATTAAAAAAAGTCAATATTTCAAATATGCTGTTGAATTAAGATATTATAAATACTAGAAGTTGTGATGTTCTATGACGAAGAATTCCTACTTTTATTGTGAATTTAGATGTTTCTTTCAATTTTTGCTTTTTATTTTAATAAGCTATTTCTATACATGCTTTGTTTTAAGCATCTCGAATATTGTGCCTGTTTTTATCTTTTTTAGTATAACTATTCATTTTGGTTCTTCTCGCGGAACGCTCAGAGATATACTTACTCTTTTCAATTTTTTAGAGCGTTTTCGCTCTAACTGCTGCTCAAAATTGACTAATAATCACGAATTGTGTATAATTTTGTCGTAACTTGATATCATGTTTCATATTTTATTCCCAAGGGGTAATTCTAAACAATATGGTTGAACGAACAAAAATTACAGAAATTAAGGCAAGACCGCATAAATGGAGACAAAAAAGAGCAGAGGAAGCAACCCGAGTCAAAAAGCAAAAAAGACACAGGAAAGCACCTGTTTTCACTGCACAGAGCGAACCATAATCAGGCCGAGAG
>JAFQKZ010000132.1 GCA_017414725.1 Clostridia bacterium | reverse complement strand
TAATTTAGTGAAATTATATGAAAAATTTATAGTTTTTGACGCAAAAATATTATATCCTATAGACGACAAAAATACCCCGGGTAATAAAATTAACAAATAAAATGCTATGCCTTTAATTTTATATATTAAATATAAATATCCGGCCGATAATCCCAGGCTGTAGCCTTTGAGTATAATTAAGATCGGTACTAAAAATATCCCCCAGCACGATAAAATACATAACTCTAAAATAAATACAAATATACTCGACGCACTAAAAGACGTAGTGAAAATTTCTGACCACGTCTGATTAATATTTTCTTTGAAATTATTTATGAATAAAAAATTTATTTTGTAAAAACTTTCGATTTCTATATACGACACGCAAAACACACCAAGCGTGATTCCTAAAATTAAACAGAACCATATTAATATGCTTGTCTTGCTTTTCTTTAATAATTCTAAGATATTATTTATTTTAATAATACTAGAAGCGTGTTTCATAAGTAACTCCTTGTTTTTGAACTTCTTGCTTCTGTCTTCTTAGAATTATATGTGATTAATATATTAGTTTATTACTGATTACTAAATTTTTTCGAGTTAGTTATATGTTAAATCTAATTTATAATCTTCAATCAAACACATTGTGTTTTTAGTGCCCGTATAATATCCATAAGTAGTATTAGTCAATTTATTATTTTGTTTTGCTTTTTTTACGATATCTATCAATAATTTATATTCATCGTTAAGTCCAAAAAGTCGTAAACAGTGCAAAACACGAGTGAATCTCTGTTGATTATGATCAAAATTTTGCTGTAAAACTTTTGACTTTGAAACACTTAAAGATTCGATTTTCTGTGTCTTTCCATCTTTTTGTACTGTAAATCCCCAGAATTTTAACATGTGAATCAAACGTAAATTCAAATTATAGCGAATTTTTTCGAATATATCTTTATTTTTTGTAAAGAAATTTGTCCATTTATCTTTTCCAAGACGATCAAAATATAAATCATCATTTGAATAACGTGACTTTTCGGCCGTAGGAAAAACTATCTGAACATAATCATGTTTTGATTCCATCATACTATTTCCGCTGGTATCCCATGTTAAAAATTGCGAGCAGTATTTAAATCTTTGCTGAGTACAAGAATCTCCTTGTCCAGCTAAAAATTTTATCCATTCTTGTTCGTTTGCAGTAAAGTTTATGTTGTTAAAAGTATCATTTGTTATATTCACATCGACATTGTTATATGCTACAAGGTTTTCCGGTGTTTCCGTTTCAGTTGTTAATATAATCTTGTTATGCTCTTCGTTGTTAACAGATTTTTGTTTAGGAATTTCTTGGTGAGTTTGATTTTCAGTAGCTTTTGGCTCTTCTTTTTTCTCAACTTCTTTAAATTTTATTTCGTTTATAATATTTATTAAATCTTGGTAATATGGTTGATCTTTAAATATTTGGGCTTTTTCTTTAAGTGCTTGTTTTAATTTTTCTTCAGTGTCATCACATGAAATATCAGATGATTGTATTTTGTTTGTTTTAATTTTTGATAATTCCAAAAGCTTGTTATGCGTAGCAACGTATAGTTCTATTATAGAATTTTTATAATTCTCTTTTGTATTTTCTATTCCAGTTTTGAAATTTAAAATGGCTTTTTTGGGGCTGTCTGCAGTACGAATTAACAGGATTATACAAATTACAGCTGCAGGAATTCCGATGGTCAATAAACCATAAAAAGCAGCTTTTAAACCGCTGTTATTCATAATTTTACTTGCCAATTCTTTTGTATAATCTAGAACTTTTTGAGCTTTAGATTTTTCTGAATTTTTTTTTGGATGAATATATTTATTGTTAAAACTAGAATTAGCGCCGACCTGTAGAGTGTTTGCAGTTCCCGCAATCATTGCTAATGATAATATGCTTGCGCTTATTTTTTTACTAAAATTTGTTGCACCACCAGATAATTTCATTGATCCAATATCGGACAATGCCTCAATTTCATTTTTAAAAATAAAACTGAAAAATTCAATAAAATCTTTGTAAAATTTGTCAGAGGAAAACTCATAGCCGTATTTTAAAAACTCGTCATATAAGTCATCTATGTTATGGATTTTGTATATATCCCGGTTTTTGATCAAAATCTGATTTAGCGTTTGTTTAAAGTTCATTTGGTTCATCTCCTCGTCTCTTCTTTTATCACTATAATTCAGATATTCTAATAAAATATTATTGTTAATAAATAAACTCTTATTTGTATGCCACTCCGCAAATTTTAAAAAATCTCAGAATTTTATTCAACAACAAATAACCAAAATCGAACCACGCTGTACTTCTATTGGATTATTGTTTTTGTCGCATATATACAAATTATTTCCAATAACAAGCATAGAATTATTGGTTACCACAAATTTGGCGTGTGAAATTTTTGAATTCCCGCAAATACTTATTGATCGATTAATAATAATTTTTCGTTTTTTTCGAAAATCAATCTCATCACAATCAAGTATAATCGTACCAACATTTGGATTTTTGATAGCATCCAAAAAATCACTTTTATTGCGAACTCTTTTTATGTTTTTTGAAATGATTTCCAAATAGTTGTTATTTATATTCACAAGATTAAATAATTTTTCGGAATTAATCACTTTTAATTTTTCACAATAATCAAGTTTTTTGTACAAATTTAATATATTTTCTAAATCTATACTCTTATCTATACATGGGTTATCTGGGATACTATCTATCATTTTTATTAGCAAGTTGCTATTGATTTTTTGTGTAAAATCTTTTTTTTCAATGCAAAGTGAGTCTAGTAGTTTTGAATCTTTTTTAGATATATCAAACACAAAAGAGCTGAATTTCAAACTATTATTGGTGATTTTGACTGTAGAATATACTGGCAAAGTCGTATTAGCGTTGAAAGCTACTGGAAAAGAAATCTCTTTCGAGCTTTTATAATTTTTCACACCGGAAGTTCCAGGAACCACAAAAATAGTCCCAAATGGATTAACATATGTGATACTTTGTGATTTTTTGTCACAAAAAAACGATTCTGAACCTACATTTTTACCGTACGAAAGTTCTTTCGTTCGAACGTAAACGTGGTCATGTCCTCCCAAAACCATGTCAACTTTAGCACTGTACGCGAGATCAATTATTTTTTTTCTAATTACCTCAATATCGCTATCATCACAATGAGGTCCATTGGAATATGGCGATTTGTGTGTTAAAATAATTTTCCATTTATGTTGCGATTTTAATAAAACTTCTAATGCCCATTCATATTGAACATCATCAACATATGTATCATATTCACAATAATTCGTATTTAAAACCACAAAAATTGTATTATTGTACTCAAAACTATAGTATAATCCCGTGGAAAAATCCTGATTTGGAAATTCGGATATGTTAAAATGAGATAAAACAGAGTTGCCATGAAATCCATACTTATTTAACAAATAATTAACCCTAACATCGTGATTCCCACAGACAGGTACACAAATCATTTCTTTCCAAATTTTTGATTCTAAAATCCAGTTCCAATATTCCTCATTGCTGCCATCATCAACAAAATCCCCTAAATGAACCATAAAATCAGTTTTGGTTTTCAAACTATATTCTAATGTTTCTTTAAAAATATCGTAATCTTGTTTTGTCATGCCTTGGGTGTCCGTAAAAACTGTAAACTCAAACTCGTCGCATGCTTTTTTTGTGTTAATTTCATAAATTTCAGACTTAAAATCACTAGATTCACAGCATATTCTATAATATATTTTATCCCCGGAAATCTTTTCAATACTTGCAGAATGCTGAAAAAGTACTACTGACTTATATCCACATATTAAACCAAAATTTAATGTAGGGTAAGTTTTATAAACCTTTTCAAATATAGATTTAACTTTTCTTGAACTTTCAAAATTCCGATTATCAGAGTACTCTATATAACAATTTTTCGTGATTTCATCACTAAACCATCTTGTGTTTATAATGTTTTTGTCACCGAAACATAATGTTATGTTAAAAAAACCAGTAGGCATAATACTTTTTATATTATTATTTTCATTATAACTTAAAAAAGACGTAATCAAATTCACTATAATTTCGCTCATACCACTTATAAAACTAGGACTAATATATTTTTTGGCAAAATCATATATAATTTTTTTAATATTTATGTTCAAAAATTCCAATAATTTTGATATTTGTCCACGATTTGTTTTTTTGTTCAAAAAAATTCGTAGCCATTTAGACTTACATAAAATTTTAAAGTCGAAAAAAATATTTTCACTTACTTGTGCTATTATTTCAGAAATAAATTCGACAAAATAATCAATATATCGTAAAATAAATTCGTTTTTTTGTACGTTTTGCATGGCATGTTCAAACCATTCGGGCACATTCTTATCATCATTATAATAATTCGCAAGCAAAATCATCGCTAGATCATATAACGTTTTTTCTTCCGAATTTTGAGGTTTATATACCCCTGAAAAAGACAAATCATATACTATTTCGTCGATTTTTTGAACAATATATTCAGTATTTGAAATATATTTTTGTTCAATTTGCTCTAAAATATTATCAAACGAACTTATTATTTGGTTATCATTGATAGTTATTTTCTTTATTAGAAATCCCAAGACCCCTACAGGTTCAATTTGTATTCCGTCATATCTGTACTGTATCCCTATTTTACCTAATTTTTTGTTGTTCAAATCAACAAATCTGTGCTTAGATAACTGAATTTTAATTTTTTCTAACACAAATTTGTCTAAATTGACTATTTTTGGCACCAAATTTACCACAATATTCTTCAGTGACTGTGATTTCAATTTTTCAATATATACACCAAGCGAATTGATTATTTCCTCACTAAGTTTGCCACCTTTAAATTTTCTTTCTTTTATTATTAATCACATCCTATACTTAATTTAAGTGATTTTTAATGTTACTTATTTCATCTTTATATCCATTTAAATTTTCTTGAGGTGTTTCTAAAATAAATATTAAATTTCTTAAATATTTATTTTTGATTATGTTTATAATACCATTAAGCCCTATATTGCCTTGTCCAATTTTTTCATGACGATCTTTTTTGCTACCACATATATTTTTGCTATCGTTAAGATGTACAACTTTTAACTTTGATATTCCTATAATTTTGTCGAACTTTTCTAATACATTTTCAAGATTATTAACAATATCATAACCAGAATCGTACACATGACAAGTGTCAAAGCATACACCAATTTTTTCCTTTATATTAATTTGATTTATGATGGCTGCTATTTCCTCGAAATTTCCGCCGATTTCGCTACCTTTTCCAGCCATCGTTTCTAAAAGCAAAATAGTATTTTGGCTTTTTGTTATAATTTCATTAATTGATGCAGAAATTTGGTTTATACCTGTTTTAACACCTTGCCCAGTATGACTTCCGGGATGTAAATTATAGTAAACATTTGGAATCAGCTCTGTTTTTTCTATGTCATCTTTCAACAAATTTTTAGAATAAATTCTGATTTTTTCGTCTGAAGAACACAAATTCATGGTATACGGAGCATGTGCAATAATACTGGTAAAATTGTTATTTTTGCCAATTTCTAGAAATTTTTTTAGATCATCATGGTCAATTTCCTTAGCACGACCACCCCTCGGATTTCTAGTAAAATACTGAAATGTATTTGCACCAATCGAGATGGCGTTCTGAGCCATTGCAACAAATCCATTTGACGACGAGAGATGACATCCTATATTCAACATAATTAAGTTTTCATTACTCCTTTGTTATACATATACGAAACCGCGTATCCCAGCATCGACCAGAAAAAGCCAACCATAAAAGTCATATCAAATAAAATAGCTTTTTCAAAAAGACAATACGCACAATACGACACAAGTACTGAAAATAACCTTGAAAATACTCCAAAATAGTTAAAATCGACGGAAATAAATAGAAATTTGCACATATCGAGCGCCACTAAAAAAGAGAATATCGCAAAAATCGTGAATCCGATTATACCACACGAAACCAAAATCGTCAAATAACCATTGTGTAAATCAGGATGTGTAAGACCATTTTTAAGATATTTTTTTCCATATAATCCCAAATTCGCGCGACCTATCCCCAACCAAGGGTGATGTTTAAAAATCACAATACCCTGCTTAAATAAATTAATTCGGCCACTACTTATTTCGTAATTTTCACGGCCAATATGAATATCAGAGATCTTTTCACCAAAATCATATGTGTTTTCTGGATCTTTTTGTGCATTTTTGCTATCTATCATATCCAAAATAACATCTTTTTTAGATTCGAATTTGCGTTTGAATATGTCCTCGTGTTTGTAAATGTCTACCATTACATTGCTGATAAAACTCTGACAATGCTCTCTTAACGCGAACGAACCTGACATAATTATAACAGAAAAACCTAGCGTAACTAATATACTTTTAATAAATTTGCTAAGATAATATGTTTTATCTTTAAAAAACAGGTTGCAAAACATTCGTACAGTGACATAAATTATTAGAAACACAAACGATGCATTTGAATCTGATAAAAATAAACATATTAAATTTATAGCTATACATATAAAAAAAACGCTTTTTTTGATTTGTTTTTGCATTTTTTGACGAATATATGGTTCGGATAGCATGTCACATGACACCAAGCCTTGTATCATAGAAAACGCCAAAATATTCGAATTTGTGTAAATCCCTGTTAATCTGTTCTTAAAAATTCCTAAAATATAATAATTCCAAAGTGCTTCGTCGCGTCCAAATAGAGAAATTTCTTGTTTAAATAGCAAAATTACTAACGAAATCAAACCAGTTACTAGTGAAAAATACATAAAAAATTTAAGAACAAATATCATTTCTTGCTCGATTTGACCATGCGACTCATATGCATACATTCCATAAAACACAAAAAAACATATAGCTGTAAAATATGTGATCACTAAATTTGGTACAAACCATACGGACATATTGACTACAGCTGTAATTATCATCAAAACCAAAAACAAATATAACAGATTTTTAAATTTAGGGCTAAAAATCGATCTTTTTGTTAAAAAATTGTTAATTAATAAAAAAAATCCCCAGACCAAAATTATTGACTTCAGCACAAGCGATACTATGTCAAAAACGGCGAGCATCTCACATGTTATTAACACCATATATAATAGTCTGAAAATTCGTAAATTTGTAAACAAGTCACCAAAATTTAATCTTTTTTTAAAATTAGCTCTCATTTTTAATCACCATTTTATTTTTGTTTCTTTTTCTATATAATTTCATTTAATGTTTTTGTAATATACTCCAATTCTTCCGGCGTCAATAACGTATGCAACGGCAACGTAATTTCATTATGATACATATCATATGCAACAGGAAATTCAGAAATTTCGAAGCCCAAATTTTTATATGCACTTAACATTGGCAAAGGCTTATAGTGTACATTTGTATTTATCCCCAGCTCGAACAATTTTGTTATAATTTCGTTACGTTTTTGCTCTGAAATTTTTAAAACCCTAACAGGATACAAATGGCAACTCGATAAATTGTTTGTTAAATGTTGTGCGTGCCAAAATGTATTTTCGTTTAATTTTTTGTTATAAAACGATACAATTTCTTGCCTTTTTGTTAAAATTTCATTATATCTATTTAATTGTGATAGACCTAAAGCTGCAGAAATATCAGTCATGTTGAACTTGTATCCCGGAAATAAAATATCGTACTCCCAATTATTAAGTTTATATTTAGAAAGCGCATCTTTGTTTTGACCATGTAAAGACATTATTGTGAACTCGTTATAAATATATTGGTTTTCAACATTGTTTATATCACGCCAGGTCACCGCTCCGCCTTCTGCAGTTGTCAGATTTTTTACTGCATGAAAAGAAAAACACGTGAAATCAGCCGCGTTACCTGATTTTTTACCATTTCTTTCAGCGCCCAACGAATGTGCCGCATCAGCGACAACGCATACTCTTCCAATTTTTTCCTGCAATTCGTTTTTTGGTATAAAAGCAGCACGTTTTTTGGTTACTATATCCAAAATTTTATCATAATCGCACATAATTCCAGCAATATCTACCGGAATAATCGCTTTTGTTTTTTCGTTTATAGCATCTGCCAATTTATCGTAATCCATCTCAAAGCTGTTTGGCTGCAGGTCAATCAAAACGGGTTTTGCCCCAACATGGCAAATTACGCTACACGTTGCGGTATATGTGTACGCACTTGTTATAACTTCATCACCCGGACCAACGCCTAACAGCCGCAGAGTTAACTCCATGCACGCTGTAGCTGAATTTAGTGCTACTGCACAATTCGTTCCGCAAAATCTCGCTATTTCTTGTTCAAATTGCTTGGTTTTTGGACCGGTAGTGATCCATCCGGAGCGCAAGACCTCTTCAACAGCGCGTATGTCTTCTTCACGAATATCTGGTGGTGAAAATTTTATGTTAAATTTCAATTAAATTCCCCTAAATTATTTTTTTATAACTTCAACTACTGTCTTTATAATCATCTTAATATCATACCAAAAACTCACTTTTTTTATGTATTCTAAATTATATTTCATTTTTTCAGGCAATATTTTGTTTATATAAGTATCATCTATATTGCTGGATTTATTCAACAATTCTGACTCGTTTTTGTATAAAATGCTGGCCAATGATGTAACTCCAGCCGGCAATAAAAGTGTTGCATACATCTCTGGGGTGTATGAATTTACATATTTTGGAATCTCAGGGCGCGTTCCAACAAAACTCAGATCACCCTTCAATATGTTAAATAACTGCGGGATTTCATCTAATCTTAACTTCCTCATAAACTTTCCAACACGAGTTATACGTTTGTCGTTAACAACAGCTACCGAAGAACCTAGTTTTTCGGCGTTTTCAACCATACTTCTGAACTTATATATTTTGAACATTTTGTTGTTTCTGGTAACTCTGTTTTGCACAAAAATAACATCGCCAGGTGAATCCAATTTGATAATTATATACAGTATTGCCAAAACAGGCAACAAACACAAAATTAACACAAAAGAAACAATCATGTCAAAAAGCCGCTTGAATATTAAGCTCAGTTTGCGTTTTTCTAAAATTTTGTAATATTTTTTAACTTCTTCGTTTTGTAATTTTGGATCTAACTGCTCCCAAGATAATAAAATTTTCTCCACGCCCCTTCGAATATTACTCAACTTAATTATTATATCTATTGATTTTTGTGTTTTCAACCAGAAATTTTAACAATTATTTTAAACTTTTTTATAAAAAATTGTATCAAAATTTCAATATTGTATCGCTTTTTGTCTAATCGTATAATATTTTATAGTATTATATTAGATTTTAGGACAAATGAACTGAGCGAGCAATGAGAATGAGTGTGTTTTTTGGAGGGCGATTTTATGTCTAGTATTGCTGACAATATCAGAAAATTTAGAGTTTATAGAGGCATGACTCAGCAGCAAGTTGCTGATGCTCTTGAGCTTGATCGTTCTACTTATTGCTATTACGAATCCGGACGTATCAACCCTGATGTACGGACTTTGTTCAGCCTTGCAGAGGTATTTGATGTCGACTGTGAAGAGTTGCTTGAGTCTGAATCTTCCGCTAATTTGGCTTTTGCTGATGATAATACTAAAAATTATGAGGATGATTTTGAAGAATTTGAGCCGGAATTAGAACTTTCTGAATCTGAAAAAAATTTGGTTTTCGGGTTCCGTGCGGTTTCGTACGATTCTAAAAAGCAAATACTCGATATAATAAATAAAGAAATTGAACTCGAATAAGTTTTAGATTGGCTCTTTTCCGGTAGCTGTAATTTTAATGTCTTGTTTTATTTCGAATTTTACGTTTTTTAGATGTTCTCTCCAGTTGTTTCGAATTAATTTGAAATATTTTGGGCATGAGTTTCTCAAAATTTTACTAAATTCAAAAACATCTATGTTTAATTTTAAAATTTTACTTAAAGTTTCGTTACAAATTTGTTTGATTTGCTCTGATAATTTGTTTTCTAGTTCTTTTTTGGTTTCTTCAAAATTATGTGTATAAAAATTCTTATTTTTGTCTAGAGAAAAAACCGACGCATTTATATTAAGATTTATACAAAATTTTATGTTGTTGTTATTAATTTCCGGATTTATATCTGTTTTGGAATTATTTATTACGCAAGTTATTTCTCCGGTTTGTTCAGTATTTATTATACACGAGTTAAAATTCGGTACGTTTTTGAGTATCATAAACCCAAATGCATCTTGATTTTCCAGCAAATTTATTAACTTATCTTCTTTGAAAATCCCTATGCCTTTCAAAACTAGTTCTTTATTATTTTCTTTATTACTTTCTTTTTTTTCTTCTATATCAAGCCAGGCTATCCATGGATCTGTATAAGAATTTTTGAGATTTGATACAAAATGTAATATATCTGAGTTTAATTTTTGTGGAATTAGATCATGAATGTTTTTAGATTTAATGCTTTTTTCTCCATATTTTAATTTAAATATCTCAGAAGTTTGGCTTTTTGTTACGCAAATTTTAACTTTTGGACGTGTTTCACAGTGTCTTACGAAAAAATCTATAAAATTATTTACACCGGTTTTTGCCGCCTCTTCGCCTAAAATTAATACCAAATTTTGGGAATACACGGGCTTTAAACTCGTTTTTTTAGAAATATTATCCAGTGCTTTTGTTACGGATTCGCCCGAAATCTCTATAATCTTCAAGCTCGGTTCGTCTTCGCTCATAGGATTCTGAAAATCTAATGCCTGAACTGTAACTTTATAATTGTCTGCGGTTTTGTCTATCCCGATTCCCTGTATTATTAGCTTTTGATGTAACTGATGCTGCTCCGAACACCCGGAAAATAACATAATTATAATAAAAATAAAACTTAAATTTAGTATTTTATTTCTCAAAAATCTTCGACTCCTTTGATATTTTTTTGTTTTTGAGTATAATTAAAATAATTGGTATTAGAATTATGTTAAAAATCAAAAATGTAATGAGAAATACTGTAATAGAATTCTTCTTTAATATGCTGAAATTATTTATGAAAAATACACAAATTGATAATAAAATACTCATAATTAATATCGAAATTTTGCGAATTTTTTCGCCCCATATTTTTTTGATTCCTTCTGATGCCAATAACAAAAATAAAGATGTCTTTAAAAATATTCCTGCCATCCAGATCCCTAAATATAGTGAGTCGAGATGTCTGAACGCCCCGAATTTTCCTATGCTTGTCGCTGTGTAAACCGGGAATAGTTGCGTGCTGACAAATTCACCCATAGTCCCAGTGATTAAAATTATCATGAGCACAAAACTTACGTATACTCCGATGTTCCATAATATTATTCCTGCGAATTTTTTTCTTGAGCTTCCGGTCGCCATCGGCAATAATATTCCGAGTGCTACTAAACACGAGCTTTGTGAAATCATGTACAAGATTCCTTCGGTAACAGAACTGTAATTTTCGTATATCAATGGCCTAAAATTAATTGTCTCAACACTTGATATCAATGAACTGAACATGAATATCAGTGCCAAAACTGTTGCTATGAATATAAAACTCGATGCTCTTGATAGCGCTTCAAGACCTTTGTATGCTCCGTAACACGCTGAAAATAGCATAAATATACACAATAATCTTACGGAAATCGGTGGATTTATGCAATTTGCTACAAAATTATCGAATATACTTAACGTGTGTAAAGTGATTATCAAAAAATACAAAACATATATTAATATAAAAAAATGTCCAAGCTTCCCCATTAAATCGCGTAAATTATCCAGTATATTCATCTTTGTGTCTAAAATATATAATTTGTATATAGGCAAGATTAACAAAAATGTAATGCTCAGAGATAATATTGCTGATATCAAGTGATCCCAAATATCTGAATCGCCGATTAATAAAGTTCCGTACGTCATTGTGATTACCATACGACTCACAAATAACATCGAAAATATTTGACCAACAGATATACATGGCCTTTTCTCCATAATTTCTCACCTATATTAAATATTTTTAATTAAATATTTTTATTTATATTTCTGTCTTTTACTTCAGAACCGGGCAGGTCTTGTACTCGTATATTCTTTTTTGCTAAGAAACTCCAGCCGCTGCGTACCAATACATCGCGCATCGCAAAAATATTAAATGGCGATATTGGCGAAGTGAACGGAACTCCATAACTGTTTTTTGAGCAAATATTTACCAGTACAAGTGTGAATACTATCATGATTCCCCATATTCCCAGTAATCCGCCGGTTATTATAAACACAAATTTTAATATAGATATAGGTTCATATAAATTCGGAATTACGTACGAAGAAATTGCTGTTAGGGCTACAACCATAAGTGTTGGCGCTCCGATAAGTCCCGAGCTTACCGCTGTTTCGCCTATTACAAGTGCTCCGACTATGCTTACTGCATGCCCCAACGGTCTTGGAATTCTGAGTCCCGCTTCTCTCATGATTTCATAAATTAAATGTATCAAAATCGTTTCAAACATAAGTGAAAACGGTGTTGTGCCTACTGCAAGTGCAATTTTTGTTAATATCGGTCCCGGCAAAATTTCGGGATTAAACGTGCTTATTCCAACATACAATCCAGGCAATAACACTGACAATACAAACGCCAGATATTTTAACCAACGCGTAAAAGTCGCAAAATACGTGTGCATCGAATAATCATCTAAGTGCTGAAAATATTCTATAAATAAATATGGTACTATTAGAACATTTGGTGTTCCGTCTATTAATATTGCTATGCGGCCTTCTGAGATTTTTCCGCATACTGTATCAGGTCGCTCTGTCATTCCTACGCTACTAAATAAAGAAAAGTCGCCCTGGTCTTCTAAGTACGGAATAATATACCCTGATTCCATTATAGATTCTAAATTCACACCGGATAATTTTTGTTTTACTTTCTTTAAAATATCTTTTGATACTTTACTGTTTAAATAACACAAACAAACAGAAGTCTTGCTTACGCCCCCTATTTGTGTTAGATCAAATCTCAAATCTGTAGTCTTTAGTCTTCGTCGAATTAAAGTCATATTTATCATTAGTGGTTCTACAAAGCCCTCACGTGAGCCCCGTTGCATAATTTCTGTCGACGGCTCAGATATAGATCTGAAACTAAAGCCCTGAACCCCCAGACACAACATACAGTCACAACCGTCTATAGCTAAAAGTGCAAATCCGGACATTAACATATTAAACGCATCATCAAAATTTGAAACTTGTAACTGGTCCGGCGAAACAATAATATTATCACGAATATATTTATATTTTTCTTGTCCTGTAGTACCCTGAATTTCGTCTTGTTTCTCTATAATCGGCTTCATGACGCTATGCGTAAGAGTGTCCTTGTTTACCATGCCTCCAATAGTAATCAGTGCACTAGAAATATCTTTTATTTTTAAATATTTTATAGAAAGATCTGCTGTGTCCCCAAATTCTCGTTTTATAAATTCTATGTTCTCGCATAATAATCTCGAGAAAAATTTCTTGTTTTTTTGTACATTTTTTTGATTTTTATTATAAACATATGTATTCAAAAAATGTCGCATGAAACCCATGAACAATCCGTACCTCTTTCTATATTATTTTTATATATTTAATTTTTAAATATATTTTTGCCGGAGTGTACAGGATTATTCGTAAGTAGTTATGATATAGTGTCAGTGGTTATTAAAAAAACAAAATCAAATGTAACTATAATTTGTTTTGCATTTTTTGTCGATTGTGTTATAATTCAAAAATAGAAATAATACAATAGCTTTTTTTATAAATTTGTAATTTTACAGCTATAGAGTTCTATGGCTTGTTTGTATTTTATTTAAATATAAACGCAAAACAAAAGGAGTTAAACAAAAATGTCGTTATCTGATGCAAGTTCAGATTTATGCCCTAGTCAACAGCAAAAATTTAGTAAGTTCAGAGAATTTATTTTTCCAATATATAGACATGAACTTAAAAAATTTTTACCGATGAGTTTTTTGTTATTTTGCATATTGTTTGTATATGCTTTGAGTAACGGACTGAAAGACTTATTCGTACATTATAGTACAAATTTGTGGATTGGTGCGCGCCCGGAAGAAGCTACAAGCTTAATAAGTGGCTTGAAACTATGGTTTGTTTTGCCGTGCACTATTTTAATGGTAGTCGTATTTACAGCTCTTATGAACAAATTTGGATTTGATAAAACTTTTAAAATAATAGTATCAAGTTTTATTGTTTTTTATTTGATATTTGGGTACATAATTTATCCTAATGCCGGTAAACTTATACTTTCTGAAGAGCACATTACTGTATTAATAAATTCAGCCCCGTTATTTTTTAGAGTAGTTTTGGTATGTCTTGCAAACTGGCCATTTGCGTTGTTTTATGTTATGGCTGAACTCTGGGGCGCACTTATGATATCGTCACTTTTTTGGCAATTTGCTAACAAAGTTACGTTAAAACATGAAGTAACGAGATTTTTTGGACTATATTCTTTATTATCAAGTGCAGGTACAGTTTTTGCCGGAATTATAATCATGAATTATGCTCAAAATCTAGATATTAATCATATACGGGTTCTTATGAGTATCATAATCATCACAGCCTGTACTATACTAATTATATATTCGTATGTTAACAAAATCGTAAAAAAACAGATTGAAAAATATTATCCTGAGAGTACACAAAATAAAATAAATACCATAGAAACTGATATTAAAAATAATAAAAAAACAAAAGTTAACTCTCTAGAAGGCATAAAAATTTTATTTAAAAATTCGTATTTGTTACTCGTATGTGTATTAATAATTTCTTACGGAGTTTCTATTAATTTTTCTGAAATACTTATGAAAGCCGGAATGAGCCAGGTTTTTAATAAATCTCAGTATGCACAAATGCAAGGTATGCTTTCAGTTTTTACCGGACTTTTTGCAAGTATAGTAGTTTTGTTCAGCGCTAATATATTGAGAAAATTTTCGTGGAAAATCAGTGCTTTAATTACTCCGTTAGCGTTTTTGATAGCCGGTGGATTGTTTTGCTTCACAGTAATTTATAAACAGTTTATAAGCTCTACTATGTTTGGCATGTCATCAATAATATTATCGGCGTGGTTTGGAATAATTTATAACGCTTTTGTTAAGAGCATAAAATATTCTCTTTTCGATACAACTAAAAGCATGCTATATATCCCATTAGACGAAGACACAAAAACAAAAGGACAAGCTGCAGTTGAACTTTTAGGTGGACGTGCCGGAAAAGCTACTTCTTCTGCTATTCAACAAATTATGTTTGCCTTCCCATGCACCTTAAATACTATTACAGGTACTGTCGGTGGGGTTTTAGCGTATAGCCCAATCATAATATCTATATTTTTCATAATGGTGTTTATTTGGATTTTTGCAATATTTAAATTAAATAAAAAGTACGAAGAAAAAATTAAATAGTAAAAAAATTCAACACCTGATATTTTTTAAATACCGGGTGTTTTTAGTGTAATTAT
>JAFQKZ010000017.1 GCA_017414725.1 Clostridia bacterium | reverse complement strand
TTTTGGGCGGTGAAATATTAGAAAATAATTCTAAGCCTATTGGTAATGAAAAAGCTTATCCGAAACTTTCGACTAAAGACGCGGGAAAAAATCCCACGAAACAAAATAATGCCAAAGCAATAAAAGGTTCTGGATTCTTCGACAACCTGTTTAAAACAGTGGGTGTGCTGTTTGCCCTAAACGAAACACATAACCTTATTAGAAACCTGATTGGTAACCCGTGGTTCTGTTTAGGTATGGCGCGGAAATTGTACAAACAGACTGAGGACGACCTTACCGGTATAGTCTTACACGGATATAAAACATCGAAAATGCTATTAGAATATTTCCAACGCAAAACTAAAGAATACGACATAGACAACCAGCACGAACTAGAAGAAGTGTCCGACCACTACGGAAATAGAGCAAACCAACCAACTACTCCAACCAGGCCGGTTTTCCAAGGCGTACTAACTCCGCTAACTGACGATGAAATTGACGCGCAATATGAGAGCGGAAAAACCTTTGCCGCCAGTCACCCGTACCTCGCCCTACTAATCTTGAAACGCTTTGATGCGATGCTTGCGCTGGGTATAGATATACTAACCGAATTTGTTGACTCAAGCAACTAAAGCTATACTTTGATCGAATAACACTACTTCTAGCGACATAAGCTTCCTCACCCAACTGTACATACTATTTTAAGCGACAAAATCTCTAAAAAAAATACAAACATAATTTGACATACGTGTTTTTACACTGAAATTATAATTAGATATACCTGCCTAACGTTTATTTAGCAGGTATATTATAATTCTCCGGTGGCGACTAGATTTTGAAGAACGCGAAAGAAATAGTTATAAATAAACGTTATTTGACGGATTTAATAACTAGAAAAATAATATATTTTACGGTTTCGATATTGATCTCGCAGGGTAGATTGTTTGGGACAAGCTTTCCGTTCGGTGTGACTTTTCTGTCGTCAGTGAGTTACAAAGATAATATAATAATTGTGTTTTTCGGAGCAATTATAGGATACTTAGCGTCATTGAAATTGCACATAGGCATGAAATATATATCAAGTTCGGTATTAGTATGTATGCTGAAATTTCTGCTATCAGATTTTAAAAAGATCAGAAATCATGTTTTATTTTCCCCAATAATAACTTTTGTGTCGCTATTTAGCACAAACATAGCTGTCAATATTTCAAGTAATTTCGGAAGATACGACTTTTTTCTAGCGTTTTTAGAATCAATAATAGCATCTGTAATTACACATTTTATCGAACAAACTTTGAAAATTATTAAGTATCGAGAAAATTTGTATAATATAAATCTTAAAGAATTTGTGTACATAATTATCAGTTTATCCGTACTGCTATTACCGATTTCAAGTGTTTGCGTTTTCAGAATTTCTTTAGGACAAGTCCTGAGTATATTACTAATATTATCAATTTCATATGTATCTGGTGTTACTGGCGGTACTATTGCTGGTACAATCTTTGGCGTGATATTTAATTTGAATAATTTAAACTTGAATTATATTGCCGGTTCATACGCTATTTCAGGCTTGGTTTCAGGCATGTTTAATTACATGGGAAAACTCGGAATGTGTATTGTTTTCGTGTTTACGTCTGTGATCATGTCTATAACTTGTACAAATATTACTGATACCGTAATTTTTGTTTACGAGATCATAATATCGGTAATTATATTTTTATTAATCCCGAAAGAATTTCTAGAAAAAATCAGAAGTTTATTATCAAATATAACTATGCAAAACAAATCAAATAATCTCGAACATAAAATAAAATTATTGTTTAGCAAGTATAATATAAATATCAATAATATAAATCTAACAAAAAACAAATTTAACAGAATATTTATAAAAGTCGAAATTAACAAGAATTCCAAAAAATATATTACTAAAAAATTGTTAAATAATATCTCAAAAATATGTAACAGAAATTTTGATATTAACAATATTTTTACAGAAACCGAAAATAATATTTGTAAAATATATTTACAAGAAGTAAAAAAATTTAATATAGAATATTTTGTAACTCAACACGCATGTAACAATAATAATTTTTGCGGAGATAGTTACAAATCTTTCGAAGATTTAAACGGAAATTTTAATATAATTATAAGCGACGGTATGGGGACCGGGGCAAATGCTATGAAAGAAAGCGCATTAAGCTCTGAGCTCATGAAAAAACTACTTGAAAACAATATAAACTACAAATCTTCAATAGAATTTATAAATCAAATTATGTTACTAAATTCAAAAAACCAAAATAACGAATCTCTGGCAACTTTAGATATTTTTTCTATTGATTTATATACCGGTAACGCAAATTTTGTGAAATCCGGAGCGCCGGCAAGTTATATTATTCGTGACAATAAAATCAAAAAAATTTCTTCAAATTCATTGCCAATAGGAATTTTCGATAAAATCTCATACTCAACAGAAAACATTAAGTTAAGTTCCGGAGACTATATTATTATGCTTTCTGACGGTGTTACAGATCTCGGAGAAGAATTTGTTTATAAATTACTGGAAAACATATTTAATCAAAATTCAAATAATAACTTAAAAAATATATCAAACTTAATATTAAACAGTACAATATATGCCCGCGAAAAAATTCACGAGCATGATGATGATATTTCGGTATTTGTAGGGAAAATATTTTGATAAACATTACGACATTAGGTCTTCAATACTTACGTCGAT
>JAFQKZ010000131.1 GCA_017414725.1 Clostridia bacterium | reverse complement strand
TTTATAATTTAATTATTACGACGCGGCGTATTTGCCTGTAGACACTTTTATTCCCGGACCCATAGTCGAAGAAATTACGCAAGATTTAAGATATTCCCCTTTGGCGGCCTCAGGTTTAGCTTTAACAATTGCACTAATCAGAGCGTCGAAATTGTCAAATAATTTGTCTACTCCAAACGAAGCTTTTCCGATAGGACAATGTATTATATTAGTCTTGTCAAGACGATATTCTATTTTACCGGCTTTTGCTTCTCTAATTGCTTTAGCTATGTCTGTGGCAACAGTACCGGCTTTTGGGTTCGGCATTAGTCCACGAGGTCCTAGAATTTTACCGAGTCTTCCGACAACTCCCATCATATCCGGAGTTGTGATTAATACGTCAAAGTCCATCCAGTTTTCAGACTGAATTTTCTGAGCCATTTCTTCAGCTCCGACATAGTCTGCACCGGCTTCTTTTGCTAGTTTTTCGTTGTCGCCTTTGCAAATAGCCAAAATCTTGATATTTTTTCCCGTACCATGCGGCAAAACAATAGCTCCACGAACCTGCTGATCAGCATGCCTAGAGTCTACGCCAAGTCTAACGTGTAATTCTACAGTTTCGTCAAATTTGGCTTTTGCGGTTTTGGTACAAATATCAAGAGCATCTTTTATATCATAATTTTTTGAAAAATCAAATGATTTAAGACTTTCTTTATATTTTTTTCCGTGTTTCATTTATTTTGTTCCTCCTAAGGTAGTGGTAAAATCGGATGTTTTCCTCCCACTCGAGGCATCTTTTCCGAAAACAATAATTATACGACCTGAACGCCCATACTTCTGGCTGTACCCGAAATCATGCTTACAGCAGCTTCTAAACTTCCTGCATTTAAATCAGGCATTTTTTGTTCTGCGATCTTGGTAACTTGATCTTTAGAAATTTTCGCTACGATAGTTTTATTCGGAACTCCGGATCCTTTTTCGATACCGCATGCTTTTTTGATTAACACTGCAGCCGGCGGAGTTTTCGTCACAAATTCAAAAGATCTGTCTTCAAATATAGTAATAACAGCAGGGATTATTAATCCTTCATCTTGTCTTGTGCGATCATTGAATTCTTTTGTAAACGCAACAATATTAATACCGTGCGGTCCCAGTGCAGAACCTACTGGCGGTGCCGGGGTTGCTTTACCGGCCGGGATTTGTAATTTTACGATTGATTTGACTTTTTTGGTAGCCAAGTACTTGCACCTCCAAAAATACTATAAAAATTATTATAAAATATTAACTAATAGCTTCGACTTGATTCAAACTTAATTCCATTGGTGTTTCGCGACCAAACATAGAAACATTTAGCTTGACGATTTTAGTTTCTTTATCAATCTCAGTAACTGTTCCTGTCATATCAACTAAAGGTCCTTGGCTGATTCGTACGACATCGCCAACGTCATAATTTAACTCAACTGTCTTTAACTCTACACCCAACTTGTCAGCTTCTTCTTCGGTCAACGGAAATGGTTCAGTTGACGAACCTACAAATCCTGTACATCCTCGAGTGTTTCGTACAATATACCACGTTTTTTCAGTAACTATCATTTTTATCAACACATAACCCGGATAAGTTTTTCGTTCCACAGCACGTTCTTTATTATCTTTAATTTCTATTACAGTTTCTGTAGGGACTTTAACTTCCAGTATCATGTCTTGCAATCCGCGAGTTTCAACAGTTTTCATTATATCAGAAGCAACTTTATTTTCGTATCCTGAATAAGTATGGATTACATACCACTTTGCTTCGCTAGACATTAGTTATCTTATATACCTCCGATTTTATTTAGTAGTTGATATTGACATCACCATGCCAAGCAACTTCATAAGACCGGCATCTAAAAGCGCTACGAAAACACCCATTATAAAAATCATCATCAAAACTATACCACTGTTTTTGAATACAGTTTTTTGAGTGGGCCAAACAACTTTTTTTAATTCATTTTTTGAATCTACAAAATAATTTCTGATTCTTGTAAATACATTAGGTTTTTTATCTTCCATTGTTTTGCCTCCGATCTAAAATTAAATTACTTGGTTTCTTTGTGAGTAGTATGTTTTCTACAGAAACGACAATGCTTGTTCATCTCAAGTCTATCAGGGTCGTTCTTTTTATTTTTAGTTGTATCGTAGTTTCTTTGTTTGCACTCCATACAAGCTAAAGTAATTTTTACTCTCATTGTTTCCGGCACCTCCCGTAATTATCGGAAATTAATATTAGCCTCCCTCAGATTTTTCGTATAAAAATATTTAAAATATGATTTTAAAAATACACGCAATCGAGGTAGTTACAGTATAACAGAAGGGCTATTGTTTTTCAATAGCCGCATGATAATTTCTATATAATTCTATTGTTGTGGTTTATTGTACTCTTCCACAAACGTGTCGTAGTCAGTAATTGGGTTAGAGTGTCTTTTGAACGCAAGTCCCAGTTTTTCATCTTCTATGTTTATTCCAGCGGTGGAAATTAATTTTGAAATTATTGTGTCGGCATGGTTCAGGAGGTCGGTTTTATGGTATAAGAACGTGGTTATTATCTCGTCGGGTTTTGAGTTAGGGGCTTTAACATTGAGGTAGATGTAGGATTCAGGGTCTACAAACTCGGGGCCTTTTTCAAAACTCTCCCGAACAGTCATAGGGGTGGGCGTCAGTTGGTTTTCTTTCATCCAATCGGGCCACAAGAACCATCTTGAACAAGGCGTGTAATAAACATTTTTTTCATGGGGTAGCTGAAAAATTATCTCGCCGTTTCTAGCTTGGCTGTGTTTGATCATTAGTCGGTATACATTTTGTATCAGTTGAGTACTTATGGTGCTTTTGAGAAAAAGGTTATATAGATATCCGGTAGCAATTCCAATATGGATTTTGATTGGCGTCAAGGCATAGTTATATTGCTTGT
>JAFQKZ010000130.1 GCA_017414725.1 Clostridia bacterium | reverse complement strand
GTCTTGGTGTCGACAGGTTTTTCTTCGACTTCTATATGTGTTCCAAACGGAGTTACGACAAGCACCGGAGTTAGTTCGGTTTCAGGCTTTTCTTCCACTTTTGGTTCTATTTCAGGTGCAGGATCCGGCATGATTTCAGATCCAGGTAAAACATCTTTAGTATTATCTTCTGAATTATTAACAGCATCTGGAACGGCTGGGACGACATCTTCATTAACATCTGGTTTGGTCTCTAAGTCAGCCGGGTCATCGATCGGTTCATCTATATCATCATCTATATTTACAGGAGCGTCGTCATCTGGGATATCTATTTTGTTTACATCATAATCATCGTCATCCGGGATATCTATGTTGTCTACATCTTTAATTTCATATTTTGCATAATCTTTTATCAGCTTGTCCCAAATATCTTTTTCAACATCTAATGGTTCATCGTCAATTTCAGGTGTCGTTACAGTAACATCATGATTTATAGATTTTTTAACTATGACTTTAGGTTGACTGGACATTTTGATTTTAGGAGCACCGGTATCGACAACCGCCGGAGCGACGGATTTGATTTCTTGTGGAGCTTCTCTTGATTCTAAATCATCACACTCAACTAAATTATTGGCTTCAGGACTTGACAATTCCGAAGCATAGGCGATATTTCCCTTATTTTTATCGCTTGACGTGCTATTAACTCTATAAGAATACCCACCGTTTGAGCAAGTATTAAGAGCAACCATACCTAACGACAGTGCAATCGCTACGACTTTTTCAATGTTCTTCTCTAAATTTTGCCTCACGAACACAATCCCCCTTAAAAACACGCATAACCAAATTTTAATACTAATATACACATGATATTTCCAGTTAAAACGCATGTCAAGCGTTTTTTAAAATTCGGTAAAAAATACATTTGTTTTTAAGAATGTTATATATATTTGTGCATTTTGATATAAGTGTATTGATTCAACAGATTCACACTTTTTTGTTTATTTTTCATAAATTAAATCAGGGTGAAACGATTTGAAAACGAAATCAATTATTAAAAAAATTTTTATACTAAAATTAATAATTTTTATGATTTTTTTGTTTTCTTATTATCATTTTAGGCCAACAATAAAAATAATTTCAGTAAATACAGCTAAAAATATTGCTTCACAAATTATAAACGAATCAGTTTTAAATGAACTTTCAAATAATGAATTTTATGGTGATATTATACAAATTCAAAAAGATGAAACCGGTGAAGTTGTTAGTTTGTTGTCGAATATGAACAAATTAAATAAATTGAAATCTCAGGTCTCAATTTCAATACAGGAAAAATTTTCTAAATCTAAAAACAAAAAAATTCCAATCTCAGTCGGAACATTGACAGGTATAGATATTCTAAATGGTTTAGGCCCTGATGTGCCCATAAATATGTCGATTATCGGAAATATTTCAAGCGAATTTAAAAGCGATTTTCAGTCTGCTGGAATTAATCAGACTGTGTACAAAATTTACATAAATATATCTGCTAAGTTATCGGTAGTATTACCGGGATGTTCAAGTGTGGAAGATTTTTTTACAAATATATTGGTTTCTGAAACGGTAATACTGGGGAAAGTCCCGCAAGCATATGCGATAGACTCGGAAACACACAAAAATCTACATGCCAACAAAATAAAATTATAATATATTATTAATACTCTTCGAACAAACACAATTCTCTGCAATCTCGAAGCGAAATATAATCATCATCGGCAACTATAATATGATCTATCAATTCGATGTTCATCGCATCAAAAATAGAAATTAACTTTTTAGTAGTACAAATATCTTCACGTGAAGGCATTGCTATGCCGCTCGGGTGATTGTGTG